>NZ_AQPF01000020.1:0-65932 GCF_009846745.1 Alcanivorax xiamenensis
ACGCCAGAGTAAAGGTGTCTTTTACCGTGACGCCATCGTCATCAAGCACATGGGCGCGGATATCGTAGGTGGTGCCCACCGTCGGTACGGTCCCTTCCCCGATATGCAGAAACAGGTCATCCCAGGGCGCGCGAATCACCGTACCGTCAGTGCGGAAGGCGTACACCATTCGGTTCTTTCTGTTCAGACGTATCGGGTAATGGGTGTAGGCAAAGATCTCCATTCTCATGCCTTTCCAAATGGCCCAGGCCAAGCCTAAGAAAAGAAGAGAAAAGAAGATATCGAAGGCCCACCGACCTAGCCCTCTACCACTTCCTTGAGGAAAGAACAGTAACGCAACTGAAAACCCAACGAGCATAAGAAATGCCGTTAGGGTGAAGACTTGAATCTGCCCTTTTTGCCAATACCAGCGATCCACCATCTCCAAGTAGGTGCTGTTGATTTTGATCAGTAATGCTTCATCGTTGGGAGGTTCATCCGTCCAGCGTCGGTCTCTTGACAGCCGACTCGTTTTCTCTTCCTGCTCGAGAGGGCGATTCACTTTATAGGCATTTCTGCCCAGCCCCGTATAATCAGATAGCATTCTAGGCCTCGACTTCCAACAATGAATTCAAAGCAGTGATTTCTTCCTCCAAGGTATTCATGCGAGCATCGTCTTCAGGCTTGCCGCCTCGTCCCAAGCCACCGAAGTAGCATCGCTCCAACCAGTCCTGGAGGTCATCATTCTGGAAAATCAGTATTAGCACCGCAGCCACCAAGACTACGCCTGCCAGAATTATCCCTACTGTAGTGGCACTTAACCCCACAATCGTTGCTCCGAAAACACCATTAAATGCCATAAACGAGCCTATTGTTGCCCCCGAGGAAAAAAAGTATAGGGCGGCCATCCCCATATTTTCCTTACCTAGTTCGTTCCACCCCTTTATGAAATCCCACACACCAGAAACAAGTGCCGCGGCCAACCCAAATGCCTTAGTAATCCCAAAGAGCACTTTTTTCACAGCACTGCCCACGAATCTAGCTGTCCAGGCGCCGGCTATTTCAGCACCGGCCAGCATCCTATGAACCGTTCCGGCCACAGCCTCGGTCACCCCCGCTACCGCCGCGCCGAATCGCCACGTGGACTCTACCTGTTGATCCTCGTAGACCGCTTTATCCATGGCCTCCCCCTGCTGTTTCATGGACCAGAATCCAAGCAGGACACCGACAATCCCGGTTCGCACGTCCCCGCTGGTCAGGGTTTGCCATCTGGACATGGGGCTTTTGTTCCAATCGTCGATATCCACAACCGCATCGGCGGCCGCATTGGCCCGCATGCGTTCGGACAGATCACCTTCCACCGCCGCCAGTTGCAGGCGATCCGCCGCGATCTGAACACGTTGCTCAAGTACTCGCCCACCGGGTGCGCGGTCGTGTGTGATACGTCTGCTTCCTCTGGATTTCACCTCGATCCGGTCTTTCAGTAGCTGTTGATCCATATCAGCAAAGGCCGGGTTCAGCTGGTGAAGTTGTCGGACGAAGTCATCCAACGCTTCCGCCAAGGTGCCCGAGACGCGGCTGTAAACCACCGGGGTTTTGCCAACCAGCCCCAAGGAAATCAAGAGCGGCCCCACGCCCTTGTCCATGACGATGTCCAGGACTTTAATCACCGGCCCCATCAGCGCGGCGACCACCCGCGCCGCAGCGCTCTGCCCGGCATCGGAAAGTTCTTCCATAGCCTTTTCATAGGCCGTGATCAATTTATCCCAGGGCAGTTTCTTCAGATCGGACACAGACAAGCCCCGGTTTGCTTCCTGGTTTACCTGTTCCAGAATGGCCGTCTGGTTGAACACCATGGCTCTGAGCAGAAGATTCTCTCGCTGTATGGATTCCGCTGACAGCCAACGCTCGTAGAGTGCCTGGCAAGCATCGTATTGCTGCGTGTCCTGCAAGCACAGTAACAGGGTGTCCGCAAAGGCCTGGCCATCCTCCATACGCTCAGCGTCGTAGCGGTCGTCGAAGTAGCCCAATAACTTACTGCTCTCCATCCAGGTCGCGTGGGCCTGGGCCAGGGGCGCCAGCTGGTTCTGGTCAAACGTCTCAAGAGCGGGCTTATAAGTCTGTTCCAGCCATTCATCAGGTTGCCCTTCTTTAAGCATCTCCCCATACTTCCCCCAGGCGTTGCGTCTGGCCTGGTCAAGATCAGCGGCGGTGAGTTCGGCAATGGCCTCCGACTCCGCTACTCGAACTTTCTCTTCCCATTCAATGCGATAGGCTCGATCCTGCTCTAGTTTGCGCTCGTGCCATTTGCGCATGACTTCTTCCTGGTTGGATTGCTCTATAACGGCTTCTGTATTGTTTGTCGCCATAATGGGCAAGTCATACCAGGGCGAGATGCTTTCGACCGCAACCGCTTTTGCCCCCTGGATCCGGTTAAGCTCAGCCTGATTCTCCAATGCTTCCTGTAATCCGTTTAGCGTCGACGCTATGGTAATCGGTCGCTTAATATCCTCTCTCTCTAGAAACGATTTGAATTTGGCCCGTAATAGCCCGGCCAGATCGGTGGTGATGCCAACCGGGTCCTCCAGAGCGACGATGGCCGGGGACATACCTGACGACTCGGCCTGCTCCCGCGCCCATTGCGTTAAGCCCGCTACTTGTTCGCGCAGACCGTGAACCTCTTGTATGGAATGCTCAAGAGCACTACACGGAAAAACGCGCATGGTATCCATCGTCGCGATTCTTTCACCGGAAGCCGATTTGGCG
Source organism: Alcanivorax xiamenensis (assembly GCF_009846745.1). Classification (NCBI taxonomy): domain Bacteria; kingdom Pseudomonadati; phylum Pseudomonadota; class Gammaproteobacteria; order Oceanospirillales; family Alcanivoracaceae; genus Alcanivorax; species Alcanivorax xiamenensis. The sequence goes on from NZ_AQPF01000020.1 coordinate 2,746, forward strand.
ACCGGCTTAGGTGAACTGGGCGGCTGCCAGGGATAATGTGACTCGGCAGTCTGGCTTACAAGTCCCTCCAGGATTTCCTGCATATGCGGTTGGCTACCGCCCTTCCAGCCAGCCAAGGAAATTCGCCGCATACGACTGCGCCGCCCGTCCACATCATTGGCATAGGCATGCCAGGTTCGCTTCGTCCAGGCAACGTCGGAGAAAACCATGTAGATGGCATCTGCCTGATCAGCGTTGGGAATCATTATGCAACGAGCCAGATGTGCATGGCTGGGTTCCCGAGTACAGGAAAACTCTTTCTCTTCGGTTGGCGGGATCAAATGCACATCGATGCCTTCCGGGGATTCGGGATCCATACTTTGAAGGGAGCTGTGTATCAATTCAGTAACGAAAGGAAATAGGTATCCGTTCTCGGTCACCTGATATCCGTTCCAGCTCCCTCTCACCTCATTAAAGACGTATAGATACCCTGGTCTGAGCAAGCGCAAGGTGTAATGTTGCCCTTCAGGGAGAGGAACGCTCTGTACATCGGCACCAAAGGGGCCCGAAACCTCAGGGACGGCTGGATCATAAGGACCGCTTTCATGATCGTCACGAGCCACCGCGTAACGCAAGGGTAGTATCGGCAGTCCTTGTTTCTTGCAAAATGGGCACTTTCCATCCTGTGCTGATGTCATAGAACCTTCCTTTTCCCTTCAACCGCGTAGTGAGCCAGCATCTCATCGCTAAGATCAGAGCAGGCCTCAACATAAGAGATAGTGCTTGATGTCGCCTTGATACAGCACGCTTCCATGTCGGGATGCTTATGAATGTCCGGACCGAATTGGAACGCCTGAGTCACATACAACCGACAGTCCCGGTCATCCACGATTCCCTTTTCTTTCGCCTCTGCCAGAAGTTGATCCACGCTTCGAAAGAAGGCGGCATTTTGATCGAAATCAGGCATGGAAGCAGACAGCGCTTCTGATACTTGATTTATCAAAGGGAGTCGTGACAGTGTCACTTTCTGTTTTTGGCTAAAATTCAATCGGGTGGCGGTTGGCTTGAATAAAGCGAACCTTTCGTCATTCTTATGATATTGCCAGCCCCCGCCCCCATCCGGCCAGGCCCATACATTGATCGGCCCCATTACGGACATCATTTGGCGGCGATCCAGTATCCAGGGGAGGTGCAAGAAGACTCTTGGGTCATAAAATCGGCGCAAAGCAACAGTCCCATCTTCAGAGGCAGGCGCAAAAAACAGATCTTGGAGATGGCGTGTAACGGCATCAACGCTAGCCGTTGTATCCACTAATGCGGAAAGCAACGTCACTCCTTTGTGCCTCCAATATTCGATGCGTTTTGGCAACGTCCCGCGCAGCAGATCTGGAATATCATCGAACCATACCAGTTGCGGCAGTCGCTGCGCCTGCAAAGACAATGACCGAGGAGCCAAGGGCATCGGCTTTAATCCCTTCAAGGCTTCAGCAGGAACCTGAATCGGGTTAATAACTGCGCCGACCAGCTCGTCGAGTCGCATTTCATCCATCTGGCGCCGAATCACGACCTGATTGCCATTCATAATTTAAACCGTTTCGGCCTTTCCATTATCGATCCCGGCAGGGCTAGAGCCCAAGATTGATCCATGGCTTGACCCGTTATTAAATTACTCAAGCCTCGAGATCTTCAATTTCAATGATCAGTTCTTCCGGCACGTCTGTATTTACGACATGGGTCATTCCCTGTTCATTGGTCGTCCCCTCTTCAGCCGTGCCATCTGCCCTGACGATACGGTAATGCACCTTCACCAGAGGTTCGCCTGTTTGCTGGTCAGTTAACTGAAACGCCTCGTCGTAGGCTCCCACCTTCTGTTCTGCTCCAGCGCCCATTGCACCAAGTGCGACAGTCCAGCTTCCACTCCTGTCCGCGTCTTCCAGGTTGACATCACAGATGTCAAGATCACCACCACTCAACATCGGCGCCTGAGCGCTCCCCGAACCGGGCCCGACAAACTGTTTCATCGCCGCCTGCAGATGCACGCCGCCAGGCGCCCCCAGCTCGATGTTGCCGCCATCGAGTTTGAGGTAGGCGCCGCCGGAGGCGAGCAGGAGGGGTTGGTTGGGGGCGGCCAGGATGGCCTGGCTGTTGGTGCTGGCCAGGGCGACGTCCTGGGCGGCGGCGAGGGTGAAGGGCTGCTTCGGGGCCCGGGCGCTGACTTTGCCTTGGGCGGCGTGCAGTTGAATGCCGCTTTCCTGGTTGGGTTTGCCGCTGGCTGGCGAGGCACCGTTGTTGTAGAGGCTCAGTCCGCCGCTCACGGTCATGACCGTGCTGTTCTTGCTCATCCAGTTGATGTCCGCGCCGCTGACCAGCGTGGTGGTGGTGCCCGCCACCCAGGTTTGTCCCTGCTGGGTGACGCTGGCCAGCCCGTCCGGGCTGGTGGCGACGATCAGCGGGCGGGGCCAGCCTGGTGGGGAGCCGGCACCGCCCTGCTCTCCGCCGGAGCCAGACTGGGTGCCTTTCAGCGTCTTCAGTACCCCGCTCAATGAGCGCTGGGAAGGCAATTCATCGGCTTCGTCCGCCTGCCCTGCATTCTGGTTGCGCGCGGCGTCGTTGAGTGTTTTCAGCAGATCCGCATTGCCTTGCAGCCGCGCCTGAGCGCCATCGGTACTCATTTGCCATTGCCCCGCCTCCGTGCTGAGCAGGACGCCTTGTCCGGCCCGAAGCGCGGCGCTGGAAGCCGTATTCAGGTCGGCGCCAAAGCCTCTTTCTCCTTGCCGCCGGTTGTCATTGCCCGCTTTCAGGTGACCCAGGCTCAGTCGGCTTTGGTGTTGGGTGCTGCCGGCTTCCGTACGCGCCTGCCCCTCTGTGCTATCCATCAACAGCCACTGGTGGCCGCTGTTGCCTTGCTGACTGGCGGATAGCGCCTGGCTCTTCAGGCCGGTGTAGACCGCCTTGTGATCGTTTCCGCTGAACCAGGGCGCGGCGTTGCCGGTGGCGTGGGCATGGCCGCCGCCAACCTGATTATGCTGCGCCTCGTCGTTGCCCTGGCCGTTGTATACGGTGCCGATGGCGATTGGCCTTTCCGGCTGGCCTTCCAGGAACAGGGTAAGGCTTTCCTGTCCGGTCCGGGGCACGGCGACGCCGCCCCAATCCTCGCCGGCCCAGGGGGTCAGGGTGCGCACCCAGGTCCAGGAGCCGCCGGTGGCGGGAGCGTTATCCGTGCCACTGTCGAGGGTACTTTCCGGGTGTGGTTCCCCGCTGCTGGAGCTCTCGCCCCGTTGCCAGGGGTATTGCATCTTGATGCGGTGGTCGCGGTCGGTATGCACCGAAGTGTTGTCCGCGGTCACCACGGCACTGTGCAGGCCCCGGCCGCGAACCCGGCCCTGGCTATGCCGTGATGCGCTATCCAGGGGACGAAAAGGCGTATCCACTTGCAAAGCGACGAAACCATTGCGGTAGAAATCAGTCTCTGGTGCGCTATCCAGAGACGGTAACGGGCCGTCGCCGAGATGCTCGGGCGCGGCGGGAAAGCAAGGCGATGGCGTCTCGAACCGCTGATTGGCCTGCGCCATTAGGTTCGAGCTCAAATTATTGCGGGCATCGTGGGTCACCGCCAGGCAGAGAAAAGAAGCCTCCTCTTCATATCCGGGATGCTGATGAAGCTGGAATTGCCCACCGGGACGCAGGCGCCGCCAGGTTCCATTCCCCTCCACCCGCTTGCCAGCGGCTTCCAGAACTTCGATGTAACGGCGGCCGCGCCATTCGGTTTCCGCCTGATTGTGCCAGGCATAGGCCGTGGGGCTGTCATCATCCTCCGCTCCCGACCACGCCATGTCGGCGCTGTTCTGCTGCGAGGACAATGTTTTCAGCGACCGGTAATCCCAGGTGGCCCGGCGGATACCGGCGGCGTGGGCGCTGCGTCCCGGGCGCCATTGCTGGATAGCGTCTTCCTGTTCAGTGACATCACTGCGGTGATAGCGGACTCCGCCGATATCCGAGAAGGCACTGTTGTAATCAGCGATAACCAGCGTATGGCCGCCCGCCACCTGGAACTCGCCGGCTTTCGCTGGCGCGGCCTGATCCTCTTCCTCGATGTCCTGATGCTCGAACCAGAAGAACAGACCCTGCTCCGACAGGATTCGGGTCATGAAATCCAGACCGTCCTCTTCCAGTTGCGCACCGAGGCTGTGCCTGAGGTAAAGCGCGTTGTCCGCCAAATCCCAGCGCCAGCGGGGCACCACCACGCCGCCGCGGGCCGCCAATCGTCCGAACAGCGTGTCGATGATCTCCATGATCGTCATGTCCTGATAGACATGACTGTCCACCCACTGCCGCAGAAAGACGGTCCACGGTTCCAGTACCAGGGCATAGCGCGCCAGCCCGCCATTACTCTCCAGGTACTCGAAATGGGTAACATGGCCGTGAAAAGGCCGGCGGTTCGTACGGGAATCGGCGGTGAGCAAGGTGAGCAATACCGGCTGCCCGAACACATCCTCCGCCCGCAGGCGAGCGTCCACCGAAAGCGCGGTGATATCAAAGCGAAACCCGGCCCCGGCTGATACGCCAGCGCCGGAAACCGCTTCCACACCGTGCCAGCTTTCCGGCACCAGCACGTCCGGCCCCAATGGAGTGTGGAGCTGCAATATGCGGGCTCCTTGCCCCGGTGCGGACAATGCACTCATCAGATTGGCGATCACATCCATGTCAGCGGTCCTTCTCGATTAGCCGGTTACCCCACTGAGCGCTCGACGGCGCTGTTCGATTCCGGCTACGCCGAGATCCGCTCCAGTTGAAGCGAAGGCGACTCCGAGCAGTGCAGCTGGTGGTTTCGGCCGGCGATCGTCAACACAATCAATCTTACGTCACTGACCAGCCGCCCGGCCCGATCCTGCGCTTGAGCCGGCGCTTGGATCCGCCAGGGCATGTGTTCCATCATGCCAAGTAGTTGCCTGGCCTGGTGGCGCTGTTCAATCGGCGAGTCAACCAGTAACTCGACCACATGGCCCGGGGCCACACGATGCCAGCGGCGCACTTCATCCAACGGTCTTTTCCGGCCAACACTGGGGCCCGAGTCGCAATTGGCAATGGCTTTTTCCTGATCCACTCCGTAGACGGTCATGATTCACTCCTGTGATGAAAAGACAAAACTTGTGGAGACTCTGCTCCGGTTAACGGCGCCACCCCTTCGGGAGTTACCGTGTACTGAAAATCACCGTTGTCATCCGCGGTTACCCGGATACCGGCAATTTTAGCGCCCTCGGCCATGGCGGCGAGGACCGACTCGGCAATTTCGGGCAAAAGAGTGCCGTTGAGAATGTGATCGACGTTGCGGGCCCCGCTGTCCACCTCGGTGCAACGGGCCAGAACGGATTCCGCCAACGCTTCGTCCCATTCAAACAAGGCGCCATGGTTCTCCGCTACCCGCCCCGCGATACGATTCAGCTTCATCTCGATAATACGGATCAGAACATCATCGCTGATCGGGTAATAAGGGACGACTTTGAGGCGCCCCAGGAAAGCCGGTTTAAAGGCCTTATAAAGGGCGGGTCGCAACAGCTCGTGCAGCGCCTCCGGATCCGGCACTTGTTGCGCCTCCTGGTTCAGACAGGATTGCATGATCTGCGAGGAGCCCACATTGGAAGTGAGGATGATCAAGGTGTTGCGAAAATCAATCTCGCGCCCTTCGGCATCATCCATCACACCTTTATCGAAAACCTGGAAGAACATCTCCAGTACGTCCGGATGCGCTTTTTCCACTTCATCCAGCAACACCACGCTATAGGGGTTACGGCGCACCGCTTCGGTAAGCACCCCGCCCTCGCCGTACCCGACATAACCAGGCGGAGAGCCCTTGAGGCCGGAAACCGTATGCGCTTCCTGATACTCGCTCATATTGATGGTGATCAGCTTACGCTCGCCACCATAAAGGATATCGGCCAGTGCCAGCGCGGTTTCGGTTTTACCCACGCCGGAAGGGCCGACGAACAGAAACACGCCTCTGGGTTTGTTGGGATCTTCCAAACGCGCCGTGGCGGTACGCACCCGTTGCGCGATGGCGTCCAGGGCATGCTGTTGTCCCGTAACACGCTCGGTCAGCAGGCCCGACAGATTGGAAATGGTCGCGATCTCATCCTTGACCATGCGACCCAGGGGAATCCCGGTCCAGTTGGAAACAATCTCCGCCACCACCGATCCATCGGTCTGCAAGGGCACCATGGGCGACTCCCCTTGCACCTCTCTCAGCCGGGATAGCAGTTCGGGAATACCATGATCGGGATCGGTCTGATCAGAGGTCGCCGCCTCCCGACCATCCCGGAGCTGCTGGATGTTCTGTACCAACGCCACTTCGCGGTCGAGACGTTCCCGCAGGGTGGCGATGCGCTCCTGTGTCTCCGTTCGTCGGCTTTCCAGATCCGACAGACGTTCTCCGTGGGACGCCCCGGCCTGCTCGTCCCGGGACAGAGCCGCGATTTCCTGCTCCAGACGTTGAAGATACTTGTCGGCGTCCTCGATGGCGGCCGGGGTAGCCCCCTGCCCCAGAGCCACCTTGGCGCAGGCGGTGTCCAATACCGATACCGCTTTATCGGGAAGCTGCCGGCCGCTGATATAACGATGGGACAATCTCACCGCCTCGGTAACGGCTTCGTCGAGGATTCGCACGCCGAAATGCTGCTCCATCAAGGGAACCATGGCGCGCAACATGGCGGCGGCCAGGTCCTCACCGGGCTCATCCACTTTCACTACCTGGAAACGCCGGGCCAGCGCCGCGTCTTTCTCGAAGTAGCGCTTGTATTCGCTCCAGGTGGTGGCGGCGATGGTTCGCAGCTCGCCTCGGGCGAGCGCCGGCTTCAGCAGATTGGCGGCATCGTTCTGGCCGGCCTGACCGCCCGCGCCGATCAGGGTATGGGCTTCATCGATAAAGAGGATGATCGGGTGAGCGCTCTTCTTGACCTCGTCGATAACCGTCTTGAGCCGGTTCTCGAATTCGCCTTTGACGCTGGCACCGGCTTGCAACAGGCCCATATCAAGCACATGCAGCGCCACGCCTTTCAATGGTTCCGGCACATCGTCCGCGGCGATCCGCAGCGCCAGTCCTTCCACCACCGCGGTTTTGCCCACTCCGGCCTCACCGGTGAGGATCGGGTTGTTCTGACGCCGGCGCATCAGGATGTCCACCAACTGGCGGATTTCCCCGTCACGGCCGATGACCGGGTCAATGGCGCCGTCCCGGGCCCGGTCAGTGAGATTCTGGGTGAACTGATCCAGAGCCGGTGTCTTGCCAAGCGCCTTGTCCTCGCCTTCCTCGCCACCGGGAGCCTCTTCGGTCAGCGGCGCGTCACGATGACCTTCCTCCGAGCCTTCGGTCATCTTGTCGAAATCGTGCTTCAACTGGTCCAGATCAAATCGGGTGAACAGCGCGGAACTGCGCTGTGCCAGACGGGACAGGTCCGGCTCGGTCAACAACGCCAACAACAGGTGTCCGCTGCGAATACGGGTGGTGCCGGAATCCAGCGAGGCCAACAGCCAGGCGTGTTCGAACAGGGACGGTAGATGCGGTGAAAATACCGGGGTGCGTTGGTTGCCGGTTTTCAGTCTTTCCATTTCCACGCGAAGATCCCGTTCCAGAGCCTCCGGTGCTATGCCGCTGCGGCGAGCCACCAACACCAGATCGCTCCGGGGGTGCTCCAGCAACGCCACGAAAAGGTGTTCCAGATCGACCTCATAGTGCCCCGCGGCCATGCACAGACTGGCGGCCCTTTCCGCTGCCTGCCGGCACCGGTCGTTGAGTTTGCTGATCAGGGTTTTCAGATTAATGCTCATCGCGCGGCTTACGCTCCTTGCCGGTCATCGTTGCGTCCTTCATTGAAGTGTATGGATACCGTAGGTGGTATCCGCCCGGATGCCCGCACCCGGGCGGGTGGACAGGAAGCCGTCCCAGCCAAGACGCCCCCCCTGCTCCGGATCGCCCAACTGGCACCCACTGATCTCATCCGCTTTCAATACCAGGCGGACTTCATACTCGAGGCTGGCACCGGTCAGCATGGTCAACCACTTTTCCAGAGCCTGGGCGGCCTCGCCACCAGGCAGAAAGTCATCGAAACCTCCCTTCGCCAGAGGGCCCACCACCAACCGCATCCTGAGATCCCGCTGCCAGACTCGCTCTCCGGCGACGGCGCTGGTGCCAAGCCGGGCGTTACCCGAACCCAGGCGGGTGCGCTGCTGCTCTGGGATGTCATACCAAGCGCCCACGAACTGCTCCACCTTGATCGGTACCTGAAAATAATCGGTCAGCAACCGCTGCATCTGCACCGCGGCCACCGGCCGCTGCCCCACGGTGGCCGCGTGGAAGGCCACCGCCTGATCCGGAATCGCTCCCGGCGCTTCGCCCAAGCGGTCTCGCAGCCCGGTGACGCCCACGCCCGCCAGTGACAGCAGCAATGGCAGGAACCGCTCACGCTGATCCAATTCATACTGAATCGCCAGGCGGTATTTCTTCCAGGCCCCGTAATGCAGCGCCACGGCCCGGTTAGTGAAGATATCGAGAAAGGCCCGCGCCGCCCGGTCTCGCTGAAAGATCTCCCGTTCATGCAGCCATTCACCATAGTGCCAGGGCAAGGCGCCCTTGACGCCAAGCAGCCCCATGAAACTCGGCGTCAGATGAACCTTTCCGAGCTTCTCCATGGTCAGGGTGTAATCCACCGCCCCGGGCCGGTCGAGCCGTTCGCCCTCTTCCGACCAGGCTTCCAGCTTTTCAAGCTCACTGGCGGGAAAGCCCAGGGACAGGCTGCTATCGAAGCGCATGTGGCGGGCCACCGCATCGTCATCCGCACTGCGCGTTTGGCGCTTGAAGAGCTGTTCGATGATCCGCACCGACTGGAAGAAACCAAAGCGGTGAGGCTCACTGAGCAGCTGCTGGGCTACACCAGCGTCGATTCGCCGCTTCGGGGTGGGCATTGAATCAGTACCTCATTGCTTTGACGGGAAACAATATTCAATTGAGTAAAGCTGTTGGCATGGACATAGAGACCGAAAAAACGGTCCAGGGCGGCCACGAAAGCCGACAGCCCGGTGCCGACGAAACTGCTTTCATCGATGGTCAAATTGATTTCCACCCCTCTTGCCACCGCGGCAAAAGGCCGGCCCGGCAACCAGCTGGTGACGGGACGGTGCTGCACCTCCACCAACCCCTCAATCTGGCGCCGCGCTACCGCGGCCGAAGATAAGTCATACAGCGAGAGCATCTCTTTCAGTGCCGGCAGACCGCTGCCGGTGATCGACAGGTGATTGAGGGACAAATGGGAAATCAGCCGCCAATGCGCGTTTCTGCCGCCCGTGAATCGGCGTGGACGAGTGGGCTTGCGCAACATCGTGATGCTTTTGACCGAGGTATCGGTCTCCATGGTCAGGTCACCGCCGCTGACGCCGTAAGCCAGATGGCTGGGCAGATCCCGATTGGTACAGGTGAGGTCCAGCCCCACCACGTCCGTTTTCGGCACCGCCGGGTTGAAGCGCAAGTCCACAAAGGTGATCTCGGTTTCGTAGCCAGGGCTCTGCTCCGCCAATTCCTCATCCCGTCTGGCCATCCAGTACAGCCCGTCCCCTCCGGCATCCTCACCATGATGCAATGAGTAGAATGGCCGGAACGTCTGAATGTCCTCGCCCAATGGTGTTTGCCTGACCCGCTTCACCGTATCAATGGAGTAAATTTCGTGAGCGAAGGCATTGCGGGCATCGGCGACCACCGGATAGCTGGCCTGGCGCTCATGCACATGGACCGGTTCGCCCCGCTGGCGGAACAGATTGACAACCGGCGAACATCCGAGAAGCACATTGTCCCTGGTGAGCCCTTCAAGCAACTGCTGCTGCTCACCGTCGGTATGTGGCGCGTTCAAGGCGAAATGCACGGTAAAGCTGCCGGATGCCATGGCCGAGAGTGACTTTATATCAAGATCGAAGAAGCCGAACTTCTCCGGAAACGCGAACAACTCAGTCAGCAGACGGTAGGCTGGGTGGGATCGGCTCGGGTAGTCGATCAGGGATTCCTCGTCGTCGAACCCGACCTGCTGTATTGGTGTCTGGTCCAACGCCAGCCACCGTCCGCTGTCATCCGGTTCCACGTAGGTGGCGCCGATACCGTAAGCCAGCGCGTCGCGCAGTACGGCGCAAAAAGACGGCTCACCGTCGGTGAACAGTCTTACCGTGTCCACGCCCAACGTGGCGAACGACAGCTGCGTGGAGGCCAGCTCGAATCTCAGAGAGAGCTGCGCCTGCCCGGCGCCAACGCCTCCCATCGCCATCGGGGCCCGCATCACCGGACGGTAGGTCGCCTCGGTCAGCACGATCGGCACCAGCGTCACGTCATAGGCGGTGCGAAACCGGCAGTTCACACCTCTTACCGGTCGTGATCGCAGTGCCGTGCCTCGCGGAATCCGCAGTGGCTCGCTGAGCGTGGATAAAGCATTGCCCATGTCAAAGCGGGCAATCGAGCAAGACGGGAATGGACGCAGGTAATGCGGATATAACACTTCCAGAAGCGCATCGGTGAACTCCGGAAAATCGTCATCAAGCTTTTTCGAGATGCGCGCGCTCAATAGTGCGAACGACTCAATCAGCCGCTCCACATGGGGATCTTCGCTAACGTCCGCTGACAACAGCAGGCGGCTGGCGATCTTGGGGTAGCGCTCGGCGAACTCCTTGCCATAGCGGCGCAGGAAGCCGAGTTCCCGTTCGTAGTACGGCAGCAAATCACGCATGTTCAGGATGCCCTGGCGTTACGGCGGAGCCCGCTTACCGAGTACTGCAGCGTGGAGGGCTGAAGCATCGCGTCAAAGCTCACCGGCTCCCGCGCTGGACGAATATCCAGCAACGCGTGAATAGTAAAATGCAGTCCACCACCTGGCGCATTGCCTTCGTCCAGGCTGACGGTGACATCGTGCAGTCGGGGTTCGTGGCGGGAAATCGCATCCTCCAGGGACCGGCAAATCAACGCACGGTCATAGGCGTTCACCAGGCTCATGGCGGAAAAATCCCGCAGCCCGTAGACCATCAGGGATTTTCGGCATTGTGGAAAAGCCTCGAACAGCGTTTCCGACAAGGCCATGCGGCTATTCAGCAGACCTTCCAGGTCTCTGGCCACGGTTTCCTTGTATTGCCCCAAGGAAGAGGCTTTAAAGATATTCTGGTCGCCCGGCTGCTTCGGTGCATCATCAAACAGCTTGTCGAGCAGACTGGGCTCAAGTCCTTTATCCCATCGTTTCACGCTCATCCCCTTTTTCGCCCTGACTTCATGACATTATCGGGATTGCGCCAGTCTCACCGCCCATTCCCTGGTTCGGTGCGGACAAAAGTGCGATGGCGCCCGACCGGGCGCCATCGCCGCTCATCAGAATTGAGGAGCGTTTTTGTTGAGGTTCCACTGGCCCATGGTCTTGCCGCCAATGCCACCTTCCGGTTTCTGCTGGTTGTAAGTCCAGCGGATCGCGGCGAAGCTGAGCAGCACGACTTCCTGAGGCATGCCATCTTCACCGATGGTGGTGGTCACCCGGTGTACAAGAACGTTCTTGAGTTCGATCTTGTAGTAGTTGATGGCGTTGCCGTCTTTGTCGGCACGCATGAAATCGATCTCGGCCTTGGCGAAAGTGGTCCCGTTGGAGCACGCCTGGCTCAGCACGGTGCTGGACAGGTCAATGGACTTCACCACTTCGATCGGGCCAAAGCTAACCCGTTCCGCGGTCTGACCACCAGAACTGGAAGCGGTAGGAGCGCGCGGTTGCAGGACATCCTGCGAAAACGATTGAATCTCGATCCATCCTGGATGTTTATCGTCACTGGATTCGCCTTTAATGGAATCGATGTTTAAGAATGCATGTTGCATGTCAAGTTCCTTCCTTCATGCGGTCTAGACGACGCCATGCCGCCCATCTTTGTTGCCCCTTCTTTGGCAACGGTTTAATCGGTCCGGCAGCGACACCCCGCCACGCCGAACCCCGTAAAATCGCTATGACTTTTTAGCGGAAGCCGGGAGCTCCGCCACCAGCCGCAGCGATACAGACAGTTCATCAAGCTGAAAATGCGGCCTGATGAACGCGACTGCCCTGTAGGAACCCGGCTTGCCGGGCACTTCCGAGACCTGGATGGATGCTTCGCGCAGCGGATACTGGGCTTTGGCTTCCTGAGTGGCGTTGTCGTCAAGGAGCACGTACTGGGAAATCCAGCGGTTAAGAAATTCTTCCACATTGCCCGCGGAGGCGAAGCTGCCGATCTTCTCTCTCATCATCGCCTTGAGATAGTGGGCGATGCGGGAGACGGCGAACATGTATTGAAGCTGCGCGGAAAGAATGGCGTTGGCATTGGCGGCGTCGGTGTTGTACTTCTTGGGCTTCTGCGCCGACTGGGCGCCGAAGAACGCGGCATAGTCCGTGTTCTTGCAATGCACCAGCGGGATAAACCCGAGATCGCTCAATTCCTTCTCGCGGCGATCGGTAATCGCCACTTCAGTGGGGCACTTGAGCGCCACCTCGCCATCATCGGTACGGAAAGTATGGGTTGGCAGGTCCTCAACCAGACCGCCCCCTTCAACGCCACGAATGGCGGCGCACCAGCCGAAGTCCTCGAATGCGGCGGTGAGTCGGGCGGCCATGGCGTAGGCGGTGTTACACCACAGATACTTGCCGTGGTCCGCCCCGTCCACCTCCTCCACGAAGTTGAAGCCTTCGACGGTGGTGCCATCTTTCGGATTGTAGGGCAAACGGCCGAGGAACCGCGGCAGCGTCAACCCCACGTAACGACTGTCTTCCCCATCACGGAAAGAGCGCCACTTGGCGTATTCCACGGTGTCGAACACTTTGGCGAGATCGCGAGGTTTGCCAAGATCGGTGAAGCTCTCCAATCCCAGCATGTCTTCCGAGGCGGCGGTGATGAACGGCGCATGGGCAGCCGCGGCCACGTGGGACATCTGCTCCACGAAGTACATGTCCTGAGGTTGCCGGCCAATGGCGTAATCACCGATCAGGGTTCCGAACGGGGCGCCCCCGAAGGTGCCGAATTCCTCTTCATAGACTTTCTTGAACAGCGCGCTTTGATCGAAATCGATGGCGGAGTTGAAGTCCCGGATCAGATCCTGCTTCTTGGCGTTGAACGCCTTGATCTTCATCATCGAACCGGTGGAGGTATGCTCGCAAAGATAGTGCAGGCCGCGCCATGTGCTCTCCAGGTCCTGGAATTCCGGAGCGTGCATCACGGCGCTCAATTGTTCGGAAATCAGACGGTCCAGCTCGGCGATTCGCGCATCCAGGGTCATATTGAGGTTGTCCGACACCACCACGGTGCCTTCCATTACCTCTTTCGCCAGTTCGGAGATAATATCCTTGGCCCGGCGATGCTCCTCATCGGATTTCGCCACCCGGCTCTCTTCGACGATCTGGTCGAGAAGGCCCTCGGTCTCGGTTACCGTTCCCGCCTCGTTGGCGCTTGCCACCTCTTTGCCCATGGTCATCACTCCTGATCGTCGTCGGCACCGCTATCTTCTCGCAGCGCCTTGAGTTGCTCGGTGTTTTTCAGCACGTCGGAAAGCAGATCTTCCAGCTTTTCGTTGCCGATCAGTTTATTGCGCAGGTCCGCCAGTTTCGTGCGTGATTCCAACAGGCGGCGCAGTGGCTCCACCTGTTCAACCACCGCTTCGGGACGGAAGTCCTCCATGGACTTGAACTTCAATTCGACCCCGAACTCGCCGCCCTCTTCGGTCAGCTTGTTCGGCACCCGGTACACCGCCCGAGGCGTCATGCCTTCCATTACTTCGTCAAAGTTATCCATATCCACATTGACGAATTTGCGGTCCTTTACCTTCGGCTGTGGCTCTTCCGGGTTGCCACTGAAGTCGCCTAGTACACCAACGACAAAGGGCAGTTCCTTCTGTTCTATGGCATCGCCCTTCTCCACGTCATAGGTGAGCTGTACTCGCGGTGGACGTACCTTCTGAAGACGTTTTTGAGTGCTATCCTTCTTGGACATGGAGCTATCTCCTGGCTGAATCGACGGGGCGGGACTCAATCACCGCCAATACCACTGAACGGATCGTTGGCACTGCGTTTGCTGACCGTGGTGCTTGTCTTCGGCGGCGCGCTGACACGGGGTTTCGGGCGCGGCGCGGGACGACTGACACGGGCACTGCGGTTATCGTCCTCGTCGTCAACCACCGGCTCCTCGCCAATAGCGGTTTTCAATGTCTCCGCCAGCGCCCGCGCTTCGCGACGCGCGGTTTCGGATCCCAATGCGTCCCGCTCACCGAGTCGCTGCAGCGACTGGCTGGCGATGCGCAAACCACTCAGGGTCAGGATGCCTTCCGCGATAAGATCGCGGGCGTCCCGCTGCAGGGCTTCTTCAGCGGCAACAATGGCGTGGGCGTAGTTATTACGGTCAAACTGAATCTGGGCGATACGGACCCAGGGCTCCTTGCGAGTCGGGTCGGCTTTGGCGGCATTGGCGAACGACATCAAGGCGGCGTCCACTTTCTCGTTGCTCAGCGCGCCTTCCGCGCGCCCCATCTGCTCGCCGTATTCCGCGGACTTACGACCGGACATCATGCTGCAAGCGCTCAGCGTGGCGAGCATGACCGCTACCGTGACAAGACGTATTAGGCGTTCCCTGTTCAATACCATCTCTATTTATCTTCTAAGGTTATGTTTTCCGCCCGCGACCGCCTTGGCGGCAAACGGACGAACCATAATCAAAGAGCGACAGGGGAACGGCGAATCAGCGCTGAAGCGCTTAAGTGATGTGGATTCAGGGGAAAAGGAAAATGATGTGTTGATCCAATCCCTGGACATCCCGCGCTGTGTCATCCCTGCTCTCATTGAGAGGCCTTCCGATCTTCACAAACGTGATGCGCTTCCCCGCTCGATCGGTGGTTACCGCCGTTCAAAGTCACTCAAGCATGTTCATACTAACGCGCACGAATGTCAGCTTTGTGACGAAAAACAACAGCATGGCCAATTCGGCCGAGTATAGTGAGCATGTCCGACCTGTCAAGCGAGGCCATATTCCGCCGCCGTTTGCCGCCACCTCAAGGTCGGGATTGGACTGGGCCGGGCAGAACTAAACTGCTAAAGTGCGTGCCATCGAAGTACGGCCTCCTCAGGACAAAAGCAGGACTTTTTACGTATGGATACGATGCGCCGCTCCAACCCGCGCCGCTTCATTTTTTTGAACCAGTTCACGAAAATAATTTTTTTTGGCGCTTTGCTATTATCGCTGCAAAGCTGCGCTCTGCTTGGCTCCGGCACCCCAAAGGATACGGTTATTCCCGTTCGCCTCTACGGTGGAGACAATCTGAATGCCGGCACGGGGCATCAGGCCTATTCTCTGGTGGTACGAATTTATCATTTGCGCGAAACCCAACGTTTTTATGAGGCGTCATTGCAGGATTTTCTCGATGACGATGCCGAGGCCCGTGCCTTGCGCAATGATTTGATTAGCGTCAGCGAAGTGGTTTTGACGCCCGGCGCTCATCACGTGATTGAGGCCCGTGTACCGGAGCAAGCGAAGACGATCGGCGTTGTGGCCCTGTTCCGCTCTCCGGCGAGGGAGCGCTGGCGCTTTGCTTTCGATGTTACCGAAAAGCCGGTCATAAAAACCGGGCTTACCCTGGGCTTTCACGCCTGCGCGGTAACCAGCGATGGTACCGGTCTGATCCGGACGCCCACTGGTGACCCGACCAGTCTGGTGGCCGTGAGATGCCCCGCGTTACCGCGCTGAAACCACGGCAGGCGCGGATTCCATTATCCATTGCATCACCCGAAAGGGGCCGGTAGTCTTGCGCGGACAATCGATTAAGGACAAAGCTCGACGCTAACCGCGCGGAGCCGGATTGATATCAAGGGACGATACTGTGTCGCATGTCAGCCGCATGTCGAAAGTGCTTTGGGGGGAAGGTCTGTTCCTCCGTCCACAGCATTTTCAACGTCAGGACACTTACCACGAGGCGCGTCTTCATCACGTCGCGCAAAGCCTGCACCCCTATCCCTGGGGTATCCGCCAAATCCGCCTGGATCCGCGCGCGCTTGAAAGTGGCGCGGTTCGTCTTCTGGAACTGTCTCTGGTGTTCCCCGACGGCGAAATCTACCAGGCACCCGATGCCGACGCTCTGCCCGATCCTCTGCGCCTTGAAGAACTCCCCGCGGGTGTATCCAGCACGGTAATCCATCTGGCGCTGCCGCTGCTCAAGGAGCATGGTGGCAACTGCAATGACGATGGTGGCAACGCCCGCTTCACGCAGGCATTGCTGGGCACCGCCGATTTGTATACTGATTCCGCCCAGGCTGAACTGACCTATTTGAAAAAGTCCGTGCGGTTGCTCACCGATGACACTCCGCGCGACCGTTATCTGACCGTGCCTTTGTTACGGGTCAAGCGCATCTCTACTGGTGGGTTCGAGCTGGACGACACTTTCATGCCACCGTGTCTCCATCTGGATGCGTCCGATTATCTCACTCGTCAGCTGCGTGGTCTGTTGGACGCCTTGCAGGCCAAATCCGAGGCTCTCGGTAACCAGCAACGTCAGGCCTCCCAGGGCCTGATCGAGTTTCGCTCTTCGGACGTGGCGTCATTCTGGCTGTTGCATACCGCGAACACCGCCTATGCCACCTTGTCGCATTTCTTCGCTCAGCCCAAGTTTCATCCGGAGCGGCTCTATCAGGAGTTACTGCGCTTGGCCGGGAATCTGCTGACGTATTCCACACAACATGGTCTGGCGGATCTTCCCCAATATCGCCACGAGGCTCCTGATGAAGCGTTCGCGGCGCTGTTCCATTTGGTGCGGGACCTGCTCGATACAGTGATTTCCACCCGCCACTTCGCCATCCCGCTGACGGAAATCAAACCGTCTTACCATCGTGGCATGCTGGATTCGCAGCGAATTGATGCCCAGACCGCGCTCTATCTGGGCGTCGCCGCGGATATGCCCGGCCAGGAGCTGGTGGAAACGGTACCTGTCCGGTTCAAGGTAGGGGCACCGGACGATGTGGAGAAGTGTGTTCTGGCCGCCATGCCGGGCGTCAAACTGATCCATGCCAACCAGATTCCCGCCGCCATTCCGGTCCGTCCCGGCAGCTATTATTTTTCTCTGGAGCCCCGCGGGCCGCTGTATGAGCGAATGCTGAAGGGGCAATCGGTGATGGTCTATGTGCCTACCGGGGTACAGGATCTGAAACTTGAATTGATCGCGGTGACGTCATGACCGAAGGCCCTTCTCTCTCCGCTCGCCCTTCCCTGACCGGCGCCGCCACCGCGGACACCAGTAGCGTGCCACGTGATACCGCCGCCGGCGGCCGCCTGCTGGATATGATGTTCGACGGTTTCTATTTGCTGGTCCTGCTGAAACGAGGTCAGCTACCGAATCATGCGGAAACCTTTGCCAGCGAGATTCAGAGTTTTCTGGAGGGGGTGGAACGCAGCGCGATGAAGAGCGGCATCGCCTCCGAGGATATCTATGCCGCCAAATACGCCTTCTGCGCGGCGGTGGATGAAGTCATTCTGTCACAGCCGGGCGCCCTCCGCGATGAATGGGAGCGCCATCCGTTACAGCTGCGTCTGTTCGGCGACCATCTGGCGGGGCAGCACTTCTTTGACTATCTGGAAGACTTACGTGCCCAAGGCGCGCCCAGATTGGCCTCGCTCGAGGTGTACCACTATTGCCTGCTGCTGGGATTCGAAGGCAAATACCGGCTCGACGGCACTGAAAAGCTGGGCTACCTGATTGCCCGTCTCGGCGATGAGATCGCCTATTTGAAAGGGCAGCGCAACGGCTTCGCTCCGCACTGGGCGCCACCGGACAACGTCCGTCATACCCTGCGCCGGGTGGTGCCGCTCTGGTTGCCATTGATGTTCCTCGCCGGCTTCGCGGTACTGGCGTTTTTGGGTCTGCGCCTGACACTAAATCAACAGACCGAAACCAGCCTGGCGGCTTACCAGGACATCGTGCAAATGCCGGAACGCACCGCGCACATCACCATCACGCTGCCTTGACGCGGCGAACGCCACGGAGTCGTGCCCCGTTATGGATCATTGGCAAGATTTGATCAGCCCAATTCGAGACGACGCCCCCGCCGGTGACGATCTGTCTTTTTCGATGGAGTTCGATGCCATTCAGGAAGCCCGGCGCGCTGACGATCCCACCCTGGATCAAGGGGATTGGGTCACCGATATTAAATACGCGGATTGGCCCGGGGCGGCCAAACAATGCCGAGAGTTACTGCGGAATCGCACCAAGGATTTGCGGGTAGCCTCCTGGCTGGCGGAGGCCAACACCCAATTGCATGGTTTTGCCGGCCTGGCTGGCGGCTATCGCTTGATCGCTTACTTCTGCGATCACTATTGGGACACCGTATACCCGATGATGGACCAGGGCGACGCGGAAGAACGAGTGGGCAATCTGGTCTGGCTGCTGACCCAGTCACAGCAATGGCTGCGTACTCTACCCCTGGTGAACGCGCCGCAGGGACGCTTCGGGCTCAACGATTTCGAGACGGTGTTCTCCCGGTCGGAAAATACCGAGCAGGAGGCTGGCGACCATCCAGACCAGGATCAGTTGCAAGCCGCTCGGCGGGACACCTCACCGGATTACTACCGGCGTCTGCTTGAGGAAATTCCTGACTGCGGTGCCGCGCTACGCGAACTGCGGGATGCGGTGGACCGACATCTGGGCGTGGATGGTCCCAGTTTCAGCGCGGCCGAGGATCTGCTGACGTTGCTGAGCCAGACCGCCCGGCGCTTTGCCCGGGATGCTAATGTGGAAGTTCCGGGCGAAGACACCGACAACGGCTCCGGCGACCCCAATCCGCCAATTATCTCCGACTCACCGGCGGCCAATCACGGTGGTCCGATCCAAACACGCCAACAGGCACTGGAACAGCTGCGTGAGGTAGCGGCCTTTTTTCGCCGCACAGAGCCCCATAGCCCGGTGGCCTACCTGGCCGAACGCGCCGCCCGGTGGGGCGAGATGCCTCTGCATCAATGGCTGAAAACAGTGATCAAGGACGACAGTATCCTGTCGCAGGTGGAAGAATTACTGGATGTGGAGCGGGATCAGGATATGAACTGACCCCGCTCTCCGAGCGTGGTCAGAGAATGCGGAATTCGATGCGCCGGTTACGCGCGCGCCCTTCGGCTGTGGCGTTGTCCGCCACCGGTTCATCCGGCCCTTTGCCGACCACCCCCAGCCCCTCCTCACGCACACCCTGCTCGATCAAGTAACGACGCACCGCGTCCGCCCTGGCATAGCTCAACGCCACATTGCTCTGACGGCGGCCGACATTATCCGTATGACCAATGATCTGGACATGGGCCTCGCCCATATCGCGCATCACCTCGGCCATCTCATCGAGGATGCGTTGTCCGTCAGGCGTCAGCCGGTCACTGCCGCTCTGGAACCGGATCAGGCGATCCGCCAGAGTATCGTCCAGACGTTGTTGGCGGGACTCTCCAAGACGCAGACTGTTGGTCACCGTGTAGTCCCGGCTGCTCGCCATGCTCAGGGCACTGGCGACGCGCTGACGCAGAGCCTCGTTATCCACTTCTCCCGTGATGCGGACACTCTGGCCTTCGATGCTGATCTCGCCGCCGCGGATCGATTTGAGTTCCGGCGACAACATATTGGCCACGTATTGCCCCCAGTTCGGCGGCGCGGGCACCGCTTCCACCTGGATGCGATCCACAACCCGTTCCTCACCGTAAATATCGTGCAGACGCTCCAGCACCGCCGCCCGGGTGGCTTGATCCGGAACCACGCCCTTGGCCACCACCGGCGGCAACGAAGGCTTCTCCGGAGCCTCCTCCGCCTCCTGCGCGAACGACACTTGCATCAAGCCGCCGCACAACAACGTCAATATCCCTTTGCGCCAGCTCATATTTCACCCCCGAGAAAGGTTTCCATGAAAAAGCGCCGGGCGCTGCCCAGGGACAGATCGCCACGGTCGATGTAGCTGGCGAGCCGGTTCAAGCTGACATTCATGGCCATATAGTCCTCTACCCAGTCGGCATCCTGCACCGCGATCAGATGGGATTCCGCCACGTTCGGATCCCATACCGAGCGTAATATTTGATGATCAGCGCCATTGAAGCCGACGATCATCGCCGGTGTCTCGCCACCGCGAATCAACACCGCCAGTTCGAAATCACCGCGACGAACAAAACCGGTCAGCATGTCCAACCACCAGGTCGCTGTCAGCGCCTGCGTTTCCGCCTCCGCCGGCAGGGGCAGGATCAATCCCTTGTCGATGCTGACTTGTTGCTGGCTCATCAACGGTTGCAGCAATAGCCCCAGCGCCGGCAGGCTTCGTTTAAGCGCGACCGAGGGGTATCCTGCCCGGCGCATGCTGCTCTCAAGTCCGGCCAGCGTCTCCTGCTCAAGCAATTGTTGAAAACGGCTCTCAAACGCCTGCGGCTGAACGTCCACGGTGAAATCCCGTTGCCCCAGTTCCACCAATTCCGAGGTCGCGTCCTTGCTATGAACCGCCCGGCTCGATTCCGCCGCCAGTTGCCGCCAGGCCGGAAACAGCGCCAACGGGCTGCGGGCGATGAATCCGGCGGTATCCGTCACCTGCAGCCGTACCGCCGAGAGGAACGGATAACGGCGCTGGGAAGCGTCGCAGCTGGGCAGCATATGGCCGGCAATCGCCAGTTGGCTGCGTGAGCCGAGAAACGCGAAGTGGAGCCAGGGCGCCTGATCGTACAGTGTTTTCCAGTCCGGATTATGGCTGAACTGATCCAGGCTGCCGGCCGCCCAGCGGTCCAAGAGCGACATCAGGCGATGTTGATCGCTACTGCGAACAAAATCCCCGCGAGAAGGCAGCTTGCCGAAGTATCCTGCCTGTACGGTTTGCGTATCCGCCGTCTCACTCATCCTCGCCTCCCTGGCTGGCAAGCTGCTTGTCCGCGCCTTGTCCGGCAACGATCCGAGGCAATCTCAACCCTCGCTGCCAGCTGTCACTGTCGCTACCGGCCCCCGCTCTGCGGACAGTGCGCATTTCCATGGAAATGGACACCGTGCCTTTACTCCAGGTCACCGTGCTGCTGTCGGACCGGCTTTGCAGCCTGGCCGCGTCCATCAGTTGAGCGAAACCGTTCTCTCCGGGGAAGTCTGCCAGCTGCACCTGGCGCCCGTCGCTGGTGGTGGCCACCAGCTTGGCCCCCGGGGTGGCGCCACGATTGGGCCATTGCATGGTTTCCCATTGCGGCGGCGTGTTTCGATAACGCAGCGACTGGCCATCGATTTCCAGCACGTACTCCACCGCGCCAATAGCCGGCGCCGGCAGGATTTGGAAGATGGTGACGTCGGTTTCACCGGCGCCGCCACTCTGGCCGCTCACCCAATCGCCATAACCGCTGACCAGTTCGGGGGAAAGACGGATTCCCATTCCGGCCCAGCGACGTGGTGTCAAAACATTGCCCCGTTGAATCACCAGGCTTCCCAGTGCCTCCTTGTTGAAGGTGGCGATGGCGCCGGAAGGACCAAAGATCGTCGCCACCTCGGTTTTCGGCGCGTCCTCATCGGCGCTCAGATCGAAGGGGAATTGCTGGCCGATGCCCTGATCAAACGGTTGGTATACCTGGGCTTGCCAGGTCCGGTTGATTTCGTTTTCGGCCGCCGGAACCAGCGCCGCGAAGGTCTGCGTGAGCGGTTGCAGCAACAGCGGCCTGAGCGCCTGTTTTTCTTCCGCGCCCATCCCGGTGAGCAACTGCTCGTCCACCAGCCGCAAGGCGGAGCTCAGTTCCGATCCCTGATTGCTCAGCGTTTCCTGCATCAAAGTGCGGGCGCCGGGGCCAGGCACTTCCGCCATTTTGATGTCGTTCAGACGGGAGCGTGTCGCCGCCAGGGCATCGAAATAGGCATCAATGGCCGGGGCTTGCCCACCGCGTTTCTCCATCAACTGAGCAAACCCTTCGAAGGCCTTGCCTACCGGCCCCAACGGCGGCAGCATGGCCTCCCCGGTTTTGTCGTCGATTTCGAAGGACATTCCGGACATACCCGCCGGAGCACGCCGCAGGATCACACGCTTGAACCAATTGACGATACCGCTGCTCTGCTCTGAACGCTCACTGACCCGGGCATACAAAGCTCTCGGGTTATCCCACACGGTCTGCTCGTGCACCGCTTGCAACAGGGCTTTCAACGGAGAGCTCTCGCTGTTGCCGAGCCGATTCATGGCGCTGGTGGCGTCATCAAAGCCGGATGAGAAACCCGCCACGCTGACGCCACGCAGGAAGCGCTGCCATTCCGCGGCATATTCCTGCTTGTAGAGCGCGGTGAGCTGACGGGCGATGTGTTCCGGACTGCCGGCCAGGGAGAGATCACTCTGCTCAGTGGTGTCGAGCACCCAGTCCGTGGTGTTGAGCTCGGTATTGGCGGCTTCGTGGATGGCGTCCTTGATGTAATCTTGCCAGGCTTCCCGCGAGAATGCCCCGGAAATGGCGTAGCTGCCGTTCAGCAGGTTCTCGCCGTTGGCGCCGGCCAGCAAGGAGTTCACCGTAATGGTGGAGAAACGGGCGGCGGCACGGGCCTTGATCTGGGCGAAGACCCTTTCCATCGCCGGCTGCCCTTGCATCACGCCACGCAATGCCTGACGGGTGTCGTTGACCAGGGAGACACGGGTGTCGATCTCCGGCCACCCCGACTTACCGGCGTTGGCGACATAGAACGTCATTAGTTTTTCCGCGGCCCGCGCCACATCCTCATGGCTCATCTGCCCCCGGTTGGCGTCGAGCCAGCCACGCCAATAACGGGTCAGTTGGTTGGCCAGATGGGTTTGTTCCACCCGTTCATGATCGCCGAGCATCAGATAGGCTTTGAGCGCATTGTAGGCCTCGGCCGGATTCCTCGGCGAAGGCGGTACGTACAAGGTGGTGCGCGCTTCTTCTCTGTTTTCCTCCATGGACAACTGGTCGGCGTTCGCCACCACCTTGCCCAGATATTCTTCCAGGCGGGCCCGGGTCGGCCGCACCATCACCTGGTCCATGCCGGCGAAGTATTCCCTCCATAGGGCAGCTTCAATGTTATCGCCCTGATAAAGCCCCATGGTGGTGGTGATGCCGCCGTCACGGCGGTACTGACGCAACTGCTCCAGCCGGTCCTGCAGCAATAGCAAAGCGTCGATGCGGGATTGCAGGTCGAGCCGCCCCTCCTGGATCTGAACCGCCTGCTGCAAGTCACGGGAGGCGTTCGCCACCAGTTGCCGGTTGGTGGTGTAAGACCATGCCCAGGTGCCAAGCAGCGCCGCCACCACCAGGGCCCCCGCCAGAAAGGCACCGTAACGCATGCGGGTACGGTAAGGGCTGGAGTACTGACGAACCAGTTCCTTGTCGGCGAAGATCACTTTCCGAAACAGGTCCTTTAGAAAATGGGCCTGATCCGGTTTGCTGCTGGTCGGTTCGTCCTTGTCTTGCCGCGGCGCCAGGGAAAACTCGTCGGCAATTCGTTCGGAGGCATGCAGTACCGTTTCCCCTTCGTGCAACGCACTGGTGAAGTAGAAACCACGGAATACCGGTTTGAACTGATACGGATTGTCCTCGAACAGACTGGCGATAAAGGTCCGCAATACCGGCTTCAGGCTGACGAATTCCAACGGTAGTGTCAGCAGGCCCGGCGCCACCTCCCTGCCCCTTTGCATCGCCATGTGCGAGAGGCCCATTTCCTTGAGACCTTCCGCCAGTTCATCGAAGTGCTGGTCGAAAATCGACAGTTCGTCCACCTGGGCCTGGGGGTCATAGGGCAAGGTAGCGCCCCACACTTTTTCCCGCTCGGAGGGGTCCAGACCGCTGAAGAACGACATGAAACCGGCGATCAGATCGGCCTTGGTAAAGACCACGTACACCGGCGCGAACACTTCCAGCCGTTCGGTCACCTCCTGCACGCGCTGGCGCAGATTGCGGGCCAACTCGATGGCGAATTCCGGCCGGTTTCCGGACAGCTCGGCGATACTGGCGGCGATGATAATGCCGTTGATCGGCGCGCGCGGGCGGTGTTTTTTCAACAAGTCGAGGAAAGACAACCACTCGCCACGGTCCTCGCCGCCCACCGAGTAACGTCCGGCGGTGTCCAGCACAATACCCTCGGCGGTAAAGTACCAGTCGCAATTGCGAGTGCCGCCAATCCCCTGCACCACGCTGTTGCGATTGTCTTCAAACGGAAATTTGAGCCCGGAGTTAAGAATGGCGGAGCTCTTCCCTGCCGCCGGATTGCCGATGATCACATGCCACGGCAGCTCATAAAGCGCCGCCTTGCCTTTGAGAACGCCCAAACGGGAGGATTTGATGGCTTTGACCGCTTCCTGCATGCGGCCACGGACCTCCTCGATATCACCCCGGTCCTCCGCCTTGGCATTGCGGGAAGCGCGCTCGGCCTGCTCGTTCATCAAGCCGTCGATATCCCGAGTGGCACGCCTTTCCCGCCAGCGCCGTATTGCCCAGCGGATCAGCGCGAACAGTCCGAGCACCAGCGCCACGACCAGCAGTACAAAACCGATCTGGCTGCCAGGGTCTCCGCCCCGCCACAATAAGAAAATCCCGATCACCAGCGCCAAGACCGCCCACAATCGGTAATTGATCAACCAGGCGCCCAGGCTGGCAAGCCCCTTTCTCATGCCCGACATAAGTGTCCTTACTCCGGTTCCGCTGCCGCCGTCAGCGACGGCTTGGTTTGATTCTGTTGTGCCCGCGCGGCGCTAAACACAGCCACTTGCCGGCCTCTCTCTTCATCCACGAACAATACTGCGACGCTTTCATGACCCTCACGTAACGCCTGCCACACCAAAGCCAGCATGACCGCCGGCGTGGCACCCTCCAGCGCTCCGGTGCGCCCCAATGCCAGTAACTGGCGGCTGGCGTCCAGTTCCGGGTTTAAACTCAGAGCCAGCAACGCCGCCTCCTCGAAAGAGCCGGCGCGATAATCCGCATTACTGATCAGCAGTCCCGGCCGCGGATGATCCGCCGCTTGCTCCGGGCGCAATGCTTCCGCCAACTTCCGAGCCCGGGTCTGCGCACTCTCCGCCCCCTGGCAGGTCACCTCATAGGGGCCCCGGCAGGACATCCTTGCGGTGCCGGTTTGGCCTGTCCCCAGCAGCACACCGGCGACCCCCTCTCCGGGGATCACGCCTTCAGGGGTGCGGCTGGTCATCAATGCGCCTCGCTTCTGCAAAGTCTGCATTCGCGCCGGATCGATCAACGAGTCCGCTGCCAGCCACAGTTGCCACTGCTCTTCCCTGTCCGGCCGGGCCAGCCGACGCCAGAATGCCGTTCCCGTACGGGTATCCTCGAACTGAAACCGCCAGTTCAGGCCCACCGCCAGGCCCAGGTCCTCGATCCGGCCGCGCATCATCTTCTCGCATAGGGGCACCAGTGAAGGAGAGGCCGCCGGCAACGTCACCGACACCAGTACCGGTGTTGGCCGCATCGGCGAGGAGCGATGCCTCAGGCCCGCGATGACGCGTTCATCCGTGGGCCCCTCCTGCTCCGGAAGAACGGCGGCCAGTTCCATCAGCAACTCATCAAATACGGGAAGCAGCAATGCCAGGCTAC
Source organism: Alcanivorax xiamenensis (assembly GCF_009846745.1). Classification (NCBI taxonomy): domain Bacteria; kingdom Pseudomonadati; phylum Pseudomonadota; class Gammaproteobacteria; order Oceanospirillales; family Alcanivoracaceae; genus Alcanivorax; species Alcanivorax xiamenensis. The sequence goes on from NZ_AQPF01000020.1 coordinate 28,291, forward strand.
GACGGGCCGACTCCTCCACGGGCAGGGTCATGCCCGCGAGCCGGTTCAGCTCCGATGTCACCGCGTCCAGTGAGGCCGCGGTCAGCAGCGGTAGCGGCGCGGCGAATAATGGGAGTCCCTGGGCGTCACGCAAAGTGCCATGGAGCTTCGGCGCTTGCGGCGTCATCAAACCTTGCAGCGCTTCTTCCGGTGTTTCACCCGCCGGCAAGCGCAGCGCCGCGGCAAGCAGATTCAGACTGGTCTGCTCGGCATCCGGTCTTTCGGGGGACTCCGCTGGCGTATCCGCTTTATCGTTGGCGGCGGCCCGACGGTTACTCCGCCAACGTGCCACTGCCCATAGCAACACCAGCACCACCAGTGGCGCCAGCAGAAGCCAGCCCACCGCCTCGCCTACCCCGGGATCGGTGTTTCGGATGCGCCAGAAGAGAATCGTCCCTCCCCAGAACAGGGCGAAGACAACAATGACCAGCACGATTCCCTTCAGTGTTTTACCCAAAGTCACCAGTTCTTCCCGAAACGTTTTTGCCATTCATGTTTAATTTGCAACGGGGCAGGCATCGGGCTTCACCCCCAAGTCATGAACCACCCGGCCTCCGGAGGGGGATTGGGACAAGCAAAAGTGGCTGGAATACCATCGGCCGCTACGGTCATCCCCAACGCGGGAGGTGTTCATCTGAACTGAATAGATTAGCCCTGAATGAAGTTGTTCAATGGCAGGCGGCAGCTCATGCATCTGTGCATCTACATTCTCGAAGGCCTGACGCCAGAGAATACAATCCTTCTTATTGATAACTGGCCTGGGAGCATCAATCCCGTCCACCCAAAGGATCTCCCCTTTTTGCCCACCCTGATCAAGGCGGGAAACTTGAAGAAAGCTCACCGTCCAATCCGAGAACCCTGAGTCCTTCAACGCAAAACAAGGAACGCCATTTTGATCCAGAACACGGGCTGTCCCTCCATAGTGAGAAACACTCGCAAAACAGCCGTTTAGAAGAATCAGTGCAGGGATTAACAAGACGAATTTCCTCATTCGTTCTCTCCATACTGATAATAATCGGCGCTGCGTTCCTCAGATCTCTTCTCGCGGCGTGCATCCCGTCTTTCCTTTCCGCCGCCGGGCAAATTGGCCACGTCACCGGGGTCACGCAGAAAATTTTCCAGAATCATTTCAAGCAAGGGCAAATGGGAGAACACCTTATAACGGTCCTGAGCTACCCCATATCGGTTGCCAAGAACTTTCAGCGAGAAATAGTCACCTATGATGTCGCCCTGCTGTTCCATGTTGTAATCGGAAAACCGTGCGGCAGGGTCGGCATCATACTCATAGGGCATGAGCCACCCGAGAGGGTTACCGCGCTTCCACTTTACCGGAAACCCCAACTGGTACTGCCAGACATGGGTCATTTCATGCATGAACCAAATCTGCCCCGAAGGACCAGAATCACGATCATTAGAGAAATCTTGTTTGAATTCCTTCGGATTGAAATACATCTCTCCATTAGGGGTCATTGCCGTATCGTTGGGCTGCAGCCCAAACCACAAATACTCGCCGTTGTGGACGCGGACCCGTCCGTAGTCGATGGAATCACCAAATATCAGCCGGGCCATGGCGATTTCCCCGGAGGTCAACCCTCGTGATTCGCCTTCCGGCGTGGCCACGGTGGCCAACGAGCTGCCCACCTGCTGGTCGCTGGTGGTTACATTGTCCACGTCGACCTCCAGACTGGATGCCTCATGCCCGTGTCGTTGATCACCGCAGCATTCCGGCCGCGAGGAGGAAAGTGTCGCCTTGACCACTTTTCTAGGCTGGTCGGTTTCAACACGACGGCTGCGCCCGTCATCATCGGTTTCCCCTTCGACCACGCTGCCGTCGTCCATTTCCAGCCGGTAGCTAACCCCGGCCAGGGGCGCTCCCTTGGCGTTGACGAAACGTATTTGCTCATCGTATCGGGAAGTGCGGGCACCGATGACCGCGGCGGAAACGCCCACGACCGTGGCAAGACCGGCAGCCACCGCGCCGAGATCGCTACCTTTTTTACCGCCACCGGCATCCACCACGGACCCTGCCTGACTGGAAATCAGGGTCGCGCCGCAAGCGGTCTTGTCACCATGGCGGGCCACGGGCTGGCCGTCGACGAGATTGGTGGGATCGCCAGTGGCGATGGTGGTGATGATGGGGGAAGGGCCGTGTTTGGGGCAGATGACCTTGTCGCCGACCCGGGCCACTCCCTTGCCGTCGATATCGGTGGTGGTGGAAGCACCGATGACGGTGCCGCCATGGTCGGTCTTGTCACCCAGTACTATGATCGGCCGTGACATATCGCCAATCCTCACATCCTGTGAACGGAATCTTTCCTTGCGCCGGTACCGGATCGCTTGCCGGCCAGTAAACCGTGGGGAAGTATATCAGGGTTCCACCTCGGGGAACCAATCGCGTTGGCATTGTCGGGAAATGGACGGTTGGTAAATGGACGGGCCCTAGGAACCATTCCGGGCGTCGAGCCGGGCCTGACGCGCCCGCCGGGCCGCCAGGCAGCGGTCACGCGACTCCACATGGACGTAGTCCTTGAGGTTGGTCCAATCCCCTCCCCAGGTTAACCCCGCCTCCTTGGCCAGCTCTCCGTACAGGAAGTAGGCCTGGCGGGTCCACGCGTCCTCCATGTCCCATTGCAGCATGCCGTCCCTGAGCGGCGCGCTGTCCACCGCCAGTCCATATTGGTGGCAACTGCGCCAGGCTCCGGCCAGACTGGCCCCCTTGCCCATCAGTTTCTTCTGCCGTTCGGCGTCACGAAACCCCTCCACCAGCACCATTTCGACGCCGTATTGCTGTTTCATCACCCGGTAGATCGCCAGTACCCGCTGGCGCAGAGCACCGTCGACCTTGTCCCAGCGGCGATCAGCACTGATCACCTCCGGATGGAATCGACGCATTTCGGCATTGGTGAAAACCTCCGGAGGCGGCGCAGGCGGCGGCACCAGCCTTTCGCCGCGCAGCAGTTCCGCGATCATCGAGTGGGATTCCGCCAGATCGGTGCCGCGAAAGGGCTTCAGCTCCACGTTTTGACGCAGCGAGACCACCAGCAGCGGCGGCACCACCAGAACCAGCGCCACCACCACCGCCAGCACGCCATGGCGCCGCATCTGGTCAGGCAGGCGCCATCGGCGCGTTGGCGCGGCCCTCATCCCCCGTCTGCGCTCGGGTAGCATCCACCAGCCAAGCCCGAGGCACAGCAGCAAAAACAGTGTGATCAGCACTACAATCAGAAACACGGCATGCCTTCCATGTCGATACCGTCGTTGACGGCACTCCCCCAGTAGTTAGAATGCGGGTGGGTAATTTAACGGCAAGGACAGCTTTTGAATACCGGCCACTCAGCGGCGCCAAGTCTTGTGACCTCCGGTAAGGACGCGCCCGATACTGCCCAGGGAGGCAGAATACTAGCGGACATGGAAGAACGCCCGGCCAAAAAGGGCGTTCCCGATGCCCTGTCGCGCCTGCGTCGCCTGTTCTCACCGATCACACTGGTCGCCGTCGCGCTGTTGCTGGCCTTGCCCTGGTTGTTCGCTCAATGGTGGTCCACGCCCATTCCCCCGGCTCAGTCTCCCTCGTCTCTGGCGTCCTCCTCCCAGACGAAAATCACACCTCCCGCGGCCGCCACGGCGCCAGAGCCGGTAACCGGAACCGTTTCGCAAGCGGATCCTCTGGCGCGGATCGGCGGGGCGGTGATCATCGATGACCGGACCGATGAGATCGCCGGGGAAGCCAAGGTGTCCCGGCCGGCCCCTAACGGCATATCGTCCCCGGTGGCATCATCCTCCCAGGTGGCCACGGCCGGGCAACCACGAACATCGGCACCCCGCCGCACCGACAGCCGCCTGGCCACCGCGGCTACGACGGTACGCTCCGGTTCACGGGTGAACCAGCTGGACCCGGTGGAAGTGAAAAACGACGGCACGCTGGGCCCGGTGCTGCACGATCTGGTGCGCGACGGCCATCTCAGCGAACAGCATCGAGACACCGAAAGCAGCCGCAATGAGGCCATTGATGCGCTGATGTTGCGGATTTACGGCGAAACCCGGCAGACCCTGGCGTCCCTGTCGGAGCCACCGGTACCGCCGGTGTCCACAATTCCGCAACTGCCCACATCGCTGGCGGTGCAAAAGCAACTGCGCGCCTGCCCTCCACCCAATACCCTCAATGGCATTCAATGCCGCAATGAGGTCTGTAGCCGTTACGCCGGCCAGGACGCGGCCTGCCCCACGCCTCGCGCCAGAGCCCGCTAAGCCGCTTTACCCGACCTGTTCCGGCGGGGATACTGAAGTTCTCCCCCAACACCCCCTGCCCGGGAGCCAGCCATGAGCAACGTCACCACCGGGGCGGAGCTGATCGACTGTCCGCAAAACTGCGAGCGTCCCACCGTCCGTGCCCTGCCCTCGCAAAGCAAGATTCTCGGAAGCGGCCTGCCGATCGTTCGCCATCTGCCGGTCCGTGAACAACGACGTATCGGACCCTGGTGTTTTCTCGACCATATCGGCCCCACGGATTTGGAGGCCGATAACGGCGTCAATGTCGGCCCCCATCCGCATATCGGATTACAGACCGTCACCTGGTTGTTCGAGGGTGCGCTTTTGCATAAAGACAGCCTCGGCCATGAGCAGGTTATCCGCCCCGGCCAGCTCAACCTGATGACCGCCGGCCGGGGCATCTGTCATTCCGAGGAAAGCCCTCCCGGCTTCTCCGGTCCGATCCATGGCTTGCAGTTCTGGATTGCCCTGCCGGAATCGGATGAAGACACCAACCCGGCCTTCGCCCACCACACCGATCTGCCACAATGGCGCCAGGGTGATGCCCTCGTCACCCTGGTGGTCGGCGAGCTGGACGGCCGTCGGTCTCCAGCACGGGTATTTTCTCCTTTGGTTGGCGCCCACATCCGCGCCGATGGGGATACCACCCTGAGCCTGCCAGTGCCGGCTTCCTTCGAGTTGGGCGTCTGTGTCAACCAAGGCCATGCCCGCCTGGAGGGCGCTCCCATGGATACCGGCAGTCTCTATTACCTTGGCCAGGGTCGCGAGCAGGTGACGCTGGAGTTGGACGACGGCGCGGACATCATGCTGCTTGGCGGCGAGCCTCTCGGGCAACCGGTGTTGCTGTGGTGGAATTTTGTCGGTCGTGACCAGGCGCGTATCGAGACGGCCATCAAGGACTGGCAGCGCTATCCCAACGACCGCTTTGGCGCGGTGGAGGCCTACGACGGTGCGCCGTTGACGGCCCCGCCCCTGGATCCTCGCACCAAACTGAAATGAGCCGTTCTCGCCTGGGCGGCGTTGCCCGCCCTGTTGCCCTCACGTCGGCGACTGTTCCGCCGCTCTTTGGTAATGATGGAATTGACCTACCGCTCGGAATGTAACGCTTGCACTTTAGTTCTTTAAGATGTAAATCATAGCCGGCCTGATCACCGGAGCCGGCCCGGCGCCGGTTTCGAAAGAAGGAATGCATACCATGACTCGTCAGCAGACCGGCTCCCTCTATTTTGGCTGGTACATTGTCGGCGCCGCGACCACCATCACGCTGCTCACCGTGGGCATGCGCATGGGAATCGGCCCGTTCTTCAAGCCCATCGCCGAGGACCTGGGGTTGAGCCGCACGGTGCTCTCCACCATCGTCGCCCTAGGCATGCTTGCCTATGGAATCGGCATGCCGATCGCCGGTTTTCTGGCGCAAAAGTACGGCAGCCGGGCAGTCTTGCTGCTGGGGACCGCCATCGTCGTCGTTTCCAGTATCTGGTCGGTTAATGCCACCGATCCATTCAGCTTCTTCATGGCCTTTGGCATTCTGTTGTCACTGGGATTCTCCTTTACCAGTCCGGTGGCATTGACGCCGGTGATCAGCCGATGGTTCACACGCCAGCGCGGCAAGGCCCTGTTCTACCTCTCCACCGGCTCCATGGCCGGCATCGCCGTGATGACGCCGCTGTTGACCTTTACCATTGAACGCTACGGCTGGCAGCACACCCTGATCGGGTTCACCGTGCTGTTCGTGCTGCTGGTGATCCCCGCGGCACTGATGATCATCCGCGACGAGGCCCCCGAGCATACAGATCTGCTGCCCGGCGACAGCGGCGGCGGCAAATCCGCGCCGCCACTGGCCCCCTTGGCACAACTTACCAGCCTGGCGGCGATGCGCACCCTGCCTTTCTGCAAAATCGCGCTGGGCCTGTTTGCCTGCGGTTTCAGTATGAATCTGCTCGGCAGTCATGGGGTTCCGATGCTCACTGACCACGGTTTCGATCCCATTACCGCCGCCCTGGGTATCGGTTTGATCGGCCTGGTGGCGATCCCCAGCACACTGGTGCTTGGCCATCTCGCCGACCAGGTCCCTCGCCGCAACCTGCTGGCGGCCATCTATTTGATTCGTGGCCTCGGTTTCATAGGTCTGATGATGGTGCCCTCGGTGTGGTATCTGTACGCCGTGGCGGCGGTGGGCGGCATCGTCTGGGCCGGCAGCATCGCGCTGTCCTCGGCGATTCTGGCCGATGTCTACGGTATCCGTTCGGTGGGCGTGCTCTACGGTTGGGCCTACCTGGGGCATCAGATCGGCGCGATGATCAGTTCCTGGCTGGGTGGCTGGGGTTACGAAACCTTTGGTACCCATTGGGTGGCCTTTGGCAGCGCTGCCGCCATCCTGGTGGTGGCCGGATTGGTGTCCTTGCGCCTACCCGACGCCCGCTTCTTCCGACAGCCCGAGCCGAGCCGGGCATGATCCGGCGGGGCACGGGCCCCGCCTTTGCGTACCGACAGTCAGACCTGAGGATGACGGCGGTGCCAGTCCGTCATGCGCTGAAAAGCCCAACCCCCGCGAACCAGCAGGTCCTCCCGAAAATGGGGCGCGACCAGTTGCCAGGCCACCGGGGCACCCTCCCCGGTGACACCGCCAGGCAGTGTCAGTGTCGGGTGTCCGCTGAGGTCGAAGGGACAGGTGTAGCGCATCATCCCCCCCATCAGGGCCTCATCGTCGGCGAAGGAAGCCATGGTCTCCACCGTCACACCAGTGTAGGCGACGGCGGGGATCAGCAATAAATCGACATCGTCGAACACCGCCTCCACCCGTCCGCGGAAATCCGCCCGCCGTAGTTGCAGCTTCTGGTAATCCATGGCGTTCAGCGAGCGCCCGACTTCAATCAGCGCCGACAGCACCGGGCCATACTCGGAGCGACGGGACGGGTAAGTCTCTTCATGGGCCACCGCCGTTTCCAGGCCACACAGCGGGCTCCAGTCCGCCACCGCCTGATCAGTGTCGGGGAAACGCACTTCACGGGGTTGCGCACCGGCACTCTCCAGTACCTTGAGGGCTTCGCTCACCGCCGCCTGGGTGGCCTGGTCCGCCGGCTTCATGCCCCAGTCGGGATCAAATCCCAGGCGCAGGCCGGCCACGCCCCGGGTCATCAGTGCCAGATAATCCGGTACCGGTTGCCGCGCGGCGGTGGGGTCCAGAGGGTCGGCACCGGCGATGGCGCCCAGGATAGCGGCGGCATCCGCGGTATTCCGCGCGATTGGACCGATGTGGTCCAGCGATGCCGCCAATTCGAACGCCCCATGCCGACTGACCCGCCCCCAGGTGGGCTTCAAACCGGTGACGCCATTGGCGGAGGAAGGAAAGCGAATTGAACCGCCCGTGTCGGTGCCCAGGGAACCAAAGCACAGCCCGGCGGCGGTGGCCACGCCGGAGCCACTGGAAGAGACACCGGACCACAAGGTCTCTCCCCAGGGGTTGATCGGCGCGGTGACATCCGGATGGTGGTCGGCGAAAGCGCCTTCGGTTTGCTGCAGCTTGCCCAACAGCACAGCGCCGGCATCACGCAACCGCCGTACCGTGGTGGCGTCCTCCGTGGGCACATGATCACGCAGGATCGGCATGCCATGGGAAGTGGCGGTGCCGGCGGTCCACAGCAGGTCCTTCACCGCCAGTGGCACGCCATGCAGCGGACCTCGGGCCTGCCCCGCGGCGATTTCCTTGTCGGCGGCGCGGGCCTCCCGCAGTGCCTGATCCGCCATCACGGTGACGTAGCTGTGCAAGCACGGATCCACCCTATCCACCCGCTCCAGCATGTGGCGGGTAACCTCTTCGGAGGATCGTTGCCGGCTCTGGATCTGCCGGCCCACTTCCATCAAATCCAAATAGTGCAGTTCATTATTTGTCATTTTCATTGCTCCTCGAGCCCGGATTAGCAGCGTCAACGCTAGCAAGCCCGTCGACCTGGTGCTGGACTGAGAAGGACAAGGCGGTGTGCCTGGAAGGTCAGAATCAGTGATGCGGCCTCAACAGGGTATGCGGTGCCCTACCGAACGCCCGCCGGAAAGCACGACTGAAATGGGAAACGTCGGTAAAACCGTGATTGAATGCCGCCTCGGTGACGCTGGCCACACGCCCCTGCTCCAGCGCCCGCCGGCTCGCTTGCAGACGCACGCGCCACACCATGCCCATGGCGGTCTGATCATGGCGGGCAAAAGCGCGGGTCACGGTGCGAGGCGACACATGGTGGGCACGGGCCAGCGCCACCAGCGATAACGACGGGTCCTCGAAGTGCGCCTCGATAAACCGGCAGAGACGGCCATGAAGATCGTTTTCAACCGCGCCGTCGAGGCGCTCGCCCTGCCATTCCAGTGCCACCGCCGCCAGGTCCAGTAACGCGAGCCCGAATTGTTCCGCCGCGCCGATCCGGTCGTCACCCACTTCCAGGGCGGCGGCTTGTTGAATCATGGTCCGCAGCGGCGCGACCCCAGGACGGTGCGGTGCCAGGGCCTGGCCAATACCGCGCTCCGCCTGGGGGAAACGCCGCAATAAGGCCCGGCGTGGAAGCCGGACCAGATAAACCCGGCCGGCTTCCAGCGTGCATTGAAATGGCCTGGCGGCGTCATAAAGAATCAGGGTACCGTCCGTCAGCGGCGTCTGATGACCATTCTGTTCCATCACACCACTGCCGGATTCAGCGAAGCCAATCCACAGATCCTCATCCGGATGAGTGCGCAGATGACTGGCCTGCCGGCTCCAGCGGTGCAATGGCGCCTCCATGGTGCTGATCGCGGCGGGACCGAGATCCCGCACCGACAGACGGCCATCAAACGGAGTCCGACTCAACAGACGGCTGTCGGCGGGAATGCAGTGCCGGCACACCACATCGTGCCAGTATTCGAAACGGCGGGGACGCTCCAGATGATCGGTGGCGTATTCCACATGCATGGGCGGACTCCAGGCGGCTCAGGGTTCGGCCAGCTTGTTAAGCTGCGCCGCGTCGACGCCGATGGCAAGCCCTCAGGCCACCCCTTTTACGATGAACACGCGCCAATCCGCGCCCTTGACCCGGTGCTGCATGGCTTCCTGGTAGGCGGGACTGTGATACCAGGCGCGTGCCGCCTCCACGTCCGGGAACTGGAGAATGACCGCGCCCTCCATGGCCGGCCCTTCCAGCACTTCCAGATCACCGTAGAACGCCAGCGGGGTGATCGGATGGTCCCCCCGGGCGGCCTTGGCGCCTCGGGCGTAAATCTCCAGTTCCGCCGGGTCATGGGTGGTTTCTTTCATCAATACGATATAGGCGGTCATAACCTTCTCCTGATTGAGAGTCTGTTCAAGATCGATGGCATGATACGACGTTCATCCGCGCCCCAAGCAAAACAAGCGCTAATTGTTCGCGATCACACTCCGTGACCTTTGCTGTAATTACCCGAGGCGTGGTGTCTGAGATAGTCGCTAGGTGTTGCCCCCAACAAGCGGCGAAACATGCTGCTGAAGGCTCGGCTACTGCCATAGCCCAGATCCCGCGCCACTTTTTGCACGCCGTCACCGGCCAGCAAGCGCGGCAAAGCCTCGGTCAGGCGCAGTTGTTGCCGCCACTCGCCGAAACTCATACCCAGCTCCCGCGTGAACAGTCGCGACAGCGTGCGGGCGCTGGCGCCGACTTCCAGCCCCCAGTCGTCCAGGGTCCGATCCTGCCGCGGCGCCGCCATAAGGGCCTGGCAAATCACCTGCAAGCGCCGATCGCGGGGCATCGGCAAATGCAGGGGCATCGATTCGAGACTGAAAATTTCGCTCAGAATCAATGCCTGCAAACGCTGGTAGAACGTGTCCCGCCGAGGCCGCAGCTCCAGATCAACGGCCCGCAGAATCATCTCCCGCAGCAATGGGGTCACCGCCAGCACGCAACACTCCGGCATGGGCGACGGCGCCCGGCTCCGGTCAATAAACAGCGTGCGCATGCGCACCACCCCGGACATCACGATTTCGTGCTCGACATAAGGGGGAATCCACACGCCTCTGGTCGGTGGAATGACCCAGGCCCCCTGCTGACTGATCACCCGCATCAAACCGCTGGCGGCGTAAAGGAACTGTGCCTGCCGGTGAGAATGACGTGATACCCGCCAGCCATCGGAGTAATCGAGAGCAACGGCGGCGAATGGGGCACTGGAGGCGTGATCAATCAACATGTCCGTTTCGATGACTTCACTGTCTGATACGAAGATTAAGGACAATCTATCATGGAGCGCTCGAACACCCCATTGGTTTCCATCAATGCCCTCACAGCAGCCATAGCCAAAGACCAGGTGCCATGAACCACCCCAGGACCGTCATCAGATTCATCAACGCCGCCCATGTCATCGACCACATGTTCATGTTGATTTTTCCCGCCGCCGTGCTCGGCATGACCTCGGGTTTCGGGCTCGGATACGCCGAGATGATCGGCCTGTCGCTGGGCGGATTCATCGCCTTCGGCGCCTGCTCACTGCCCGCCGGATGGCTTGGAGACCTGTGGAGCCGACGCCGGATGATGCTGATGTTCTTCTTCGGTATTGGCGCAGCGGCACTGATCACCGGCCTGGCGAAGGACGTGCCGGTGCTGGTGGCCGGACTCACTCTGATCGGTGTATTTGCCGCCATCTATCATCCCGTGGGCACGGCAATGCTGGTGTCGCACGCCGAGAACCCGGGACGAGAGATCGGCATAAACGGGATGTGGGGCAACCTCGGCGTGGCGTTTGCCGCTTTGTTGACCGGCTTCCTTACCGCTCGCTTCGGCTGGCGGGCCGCGTTCATCTTGCCCGGCGCCGTGTCGATCCTGACCGGGATCGGGTTCCTGTTCTGTGTCGGCGAACATCCCCCGCCCCACCTGACACGGAATACGACGGCGCGGGACAGTGCCGGCAGCGGTATTTCCATGCGCCGGGTATTCATCGTGCTGGCCATGGTCACGGCCACCGGTGGCGTAGTGTTCAATGCCAGCACCGTGACCTACCCAAAGCTGTTTCAGGACCGTCTGGCCACGCTTATCGACTCTCCGGACACTCTGGGGATCGTGGTCAGTCTCGCCTACGCCTTCGGGGCTGTCGCACAGTTGATCATGGGCCGCCTGATCGACCGGCTGAGCCTCAAGGCGCCATTCGTTATCCTTACGCTCTGCCAGGCACCCTTACTGGTGATGCTGGCTTTCGGCCAGGGCGGCACCGTGGTTTTGTTCGGAGCCCTGTTCATGTTCGCCGTTTTCGGTCAGGTGACCGTAAACGATGCCATGGTCGCGCGTTTCGTCGCGCCGCGTTGGCAGTCACGAGTCTTTGCTTTGCGTTACTTCCTGTCGTTCGGCGCCAGTGCGGCGGCGATCCCGATGATTGCTTATCTGGAGCCGCGCCATGGCCTGCTCGGGCTCTATCTGGTGCTGGCCTGTTTCGCCACACTGACATTCGTTGCCGCGTTGATCTTCCCTGCCACCGGGACATCACGGGCGGAGGCCGCCAGCACCTGAGGCAAATCGTCGCTTTCGACGATGGCTCGGCCATCGTGGCTCTTCTAGTTTCAGAAGCGCTGTCCGGTCCGTCACCGATCCGCGAACCCGGACCGCGGGACCCGCTAACAATAAAACGCCAGGAGGCCCCATGTACCTTACTCAGCCCTTGCACAAAGCGCTTCTGGAAGTGCCTGAACGCACCGCCACGGTGTACGGCGACCGACGGCAAAGCTACCGCGATCTGGTTTCGCGGGTTTCGCGGCTGGCGGGCGGTTTGAAGGCACTGGGGCTCGGCACCGGCGACCGTGTCGCCATTCTGAGTCTCAATTCCGACCGGTACATGGAAGCCATCTACGCTACTTTCTGGGCCGGTGGCGTGATCAATCCGGTCAACATCCGCTGGAGTCCGCGGGAAATCATTTACTCCCTGGACGACTGCGACAGCACTATTCTGGTAGTGGACGATACCTTTTTGCCTTTGCTTGAGGAACTGCGGCAAGGGTCCCGCTCGTTGAAAACCGTCATTTATGCCGGCGATAAAAGCGCCCCCGCCAGCACCCATGATTTCGAAGCCCTGATCGCCGGCAGCACGCCGGTGGCGGACACCCATCGTCACGGCGATGATCTGGCGGCGGTGATGTACACCGGTGGTACCACCGGCAAACCCAAGGGCGTCATGCTCAGCCACACCAACCTGTACATTGACGGGTTGGGTTCCCAGGCGGTGTCCGGCATGCCCTACCGCTCGGTGACGCTGCACGCGGCACCGACTTTCCATGTGGCCGGAACAGGGTTGATCCTGCAAGCCACGGCGCGTCTGAATACCAGTGTCATCATTCCCATGTTCGAGCCGTTGGCGGTGCTGAAGGCGATCCAGCAGGAGCGCATTCTGGAGGCCTTCCTGGTGCCCACCATGATCCGCATGGTGTTGAGCCATCCGGACTTCGCGCAATACGACCTGAGCAGTCTCAAACATCTGCTTTACGGCGCGTCTCCAATCGACAGCACCTTGTTGAACCGCGCCCGTGAGGCATTGCCCCAGGCCCGCTTCCTGCAAGCCTACGGCATGACGGAATTGTCCCCGACGGTCTCCATCCTCACTCCGGACTGGCACACCGAGGAAGGTTTCCGCAGCGGCAAGATGATGTCCGCCGGCCGTCCTTTACCAATGGTGGAAATGCGCATCGTCGACGACAACGATGAGCCCGTGCCAGCCCGGACCCGCGGAGAGATCGTGGTGCGCGGCCCCGTGGTCATGCGGGGTTACTGGAACAAACCGGAACAAACCAACGACGCCCTGCGCGGCGGCTGGATGCACACCGGTGACGCCGGCTACATGGACGAAGACGGCTTTGTCTATGTGGTCGACCGGATCAAGGACATGATCGTCACCGGTGGCGAGAACGTTTATTCCGCCGAAGTGGAAGAAGCGGTACTGCAGCTACCGCAAGTGGCCCAATGCGCGGTGATCGGCATTCCCGATGGCGACTGGGGCGAACGTGTCCACGCCGCGGTGGTATTGCAGGATGGAGGCGCGCTGGAGCTGGATGAATTGATGGTCCACTGCAAAACGCTGATCGCCAACTACAAGATTCCTCGCAGTCTGGAAGTGCGCACCGAGCTGCCGTTGTCTCCCGCCGGCAAGCTGCTCAAGTACAAGCTGCGCGAGGAACACTGGGGCGGACGTGAACGGCAGGTCAGTTGAGCCGCCTTTGCTATTGATCATCAATGGTGAACGACAACGAGCCCAGCGGCCCGTAGTCAGCGCGGTAGACCCCTGGCACGAACGCCAGCGGCTTGCCCACGGTGCCGGTCATCAGCAGTGTTTCGCCGTCCAGAGACCAGCCCAGCTGGCGCGCCTTGTCGAGCATCCATTGTGATCCATCAACGGCACCGCCAAGGGAACTGTTGGCCGGTGCCTCCAGCAACAGCGCCTCATCCCGGTACAGTTCAATCCGGATGGTGTCCAGACTGGCCAGCGTGGCGTCATTCCATGGCTGTGTTTCTCCCACCAGAAAGGCATCCGCACCCAGATTGATCGCCGCCAGATTGGGCGGCGTCAGGTCCTCCGACCGGGCGAAATCCACATTGACGAACTCCAGCGCCGGCGCCACCGACACCGGCCGCCCTCCGGCATCCACGAAAACCGCCAGCTCGCACTCGATCATGGCCTTGCCACGGCGGGACAGACGAGCCCCCGATTGCAGACGTCTATTCGGATAAAGATGCCCCAACATGGCCTCATACAATCCCAGATGGGCTTGTATACGCGGGTCGGTCAGCCCTGCTTTCAGCGCGTGGAGGGCCTTCTCCCCGACCACGGCTTGCGCCAGCTGACGCGCCAGTTGATAGCCTTCCATCTCGGTCAAACCCGGCGGTAGTGGCGGCAATGTCTTGTGCCGGCAAACCGCCTCCGCCAACAGCGGCACGAATGAAGTCAGGTCAGTCATAACAGCCGCCTTTGTAGTGGTATTGGCCGGAGGCGTGGCGTTTGGATCATGCGATCAGGTCTCTGTTTTAATCAGGGGGCTACTTGATGACCGTCCGGTGCAGTACCCGCTCATGGCCTTCATAGCCACCATTGGCTTTATGCAAAACCGCCCGGTTATCCCACATCACCAGCATGCCCGGTTGCCATTCATGCTGATACTGGAATTGCTCACGGGTTTGCCAGCGATACAGGTCCATCAACAGCGCCATGCTGTCGTCCGGATCCATGTCCTGAAATCCAAGGATGTAGCCGATACAGCCGAAGATCGACTCATTGCCGGTTTCCGGGTGCGGGCGGATGATTGGGTGCGGTTGCACTTTGTAGGCTTCATCGGAGGCCAGGATTTTGAAGCCCCGCCCCTTGCTGGCATCCTGCTCGCCATAGATCCCGTCCGGCGCGTAGGCCCGCTGCGCCGAGTGCAAGGCCACCTTATCCCGCAACCGCCGCCGCAGTTCCTCCGGCATTTCCCGTAATGCCAATTCCTGGTTAATGAAATCCGTATTCCCACCATGAGGTGGAATAGTGATGCCATACAGAATAGTGGCCGCCGGCGGAGTTTCACCGAAGCTCCAGTCTGTGTGCCAGCTGTCGGCGAAAATCGGTGACGTTTCATCGGCGGTGCGGCGCAACTCGATGATATTGGGCCGGTCTTCCATGGAAGCAATGTAGGGGTCGCCGGCGAAGTCACCGAAATAACGGCTGAACCGTTCCAGGTCATCATCCGACAAACTCTGATCGGGGAATACCACTACCTTGTGTTCCAGCCAAACCTCGCGGACCGCAGCCACCGTGGCCGAGTCCAAGGGGCGGGACAAATCCAGTCCGTTAATCATGGCGCCGCAGGCGGCACCGGTGGGGCTCACGGTGAATGACATTACTCGCTCCTGTTCTATTTATCATGTGAACGACTATGCGGGAGCCCGCCGGCCAATACATTGCTGGAAAGCGAGCATTATTTGCAGTTGACGACACCTGTCCGCCCCGCCACTAACCGTGTCCGGCCCGCTCTGGTTATGCTTGGCTGAGCAGGAGGCAAACCATGAATCATTTTCACGTGGCCCATTTGTGGGTTTCCGGACTGTTGCAAGCGTTCGAGAAAGTCGGCCTCGATACCCGGCAACTGGGCACCGGAATCCATGAGATTCGTGAAGGGCAAATTATCGACGGCCATCACCTCGGCATCGAAGCCACCCGCACCCTGTGGCATCGCGCCAGCGCCATCAGCCATAACCCACTACTCGGCATCGACGTGGCGCGCCGCCAGAGCCCGCGCACCGGCGGTGTGCTGCTGCCGATCATGCTGCACAGCCCGACCGCACTGCAGGCATTACGCCACATGGTGGACTACCAGCCCCTGCTCAGCGACAGTGGCCAGTACCGGATCCACCCGGTGTCCACGAACCGGCTGGTACGCTGCGAATACGTTCCGGCACCGGGTGCCGTGGTGGTCTCCAATCAACAGGTGCTGTCCATTGTCACGCAAACGCTGGGGCTGCTGCGCACGGTCACCAATCATCGACTCCGGGTGCGGCGTTTCTTTGTCCCCGAAGGGATGGCGGCGGAACCTATCGGCCAGGCGTTGAACTGCCCCTGCCAGGGCCATTCCGGTAACTTCTTTCTGGAAATGGATGGCGAGGCCATGGCGGCACCGGTCAGTGAACGTGATGAGCACCTCTACCAGATCAATCTCAGTTACGCTGAAGGGCTGATTCGTGCCAAGCGCCGCCGGCAAACCTTCATCGACGGTATCAAGGAACTGATTGATGACGACCGGCCGGCGCTCCGCACCATTGACGATGTGGCCCTGGCACTGGGGTTGCACAAACGCGTGCTGCAACGTCACTTGCGTGAACATGACACCAGCTTTCGGCAACTTAAGATCTCCGTGCTGAAAACCCGCACTCTGCAACGCATGATCGTTCAGGGCTGGCGCACCGATAGTATCGCCGAGGAATTGGGCTACTCCGACCTCAGTACCTTTCATCGCGCCTTCAAGAACTGGTTTGGGGTGTCCCCCCGGCGCTTCAGAGAGCAGCCGCATGTGTAAGAGCCCGCTCTGTTCAACCGCTAGAAGTGCCATCAGGTCGTGATACAGCCCCACGGTCCAGATGAAACTGCAGGAGGGATCGTCAAACCTTGCCTCGTATCCCGATACCGTTGTTATCCACGCACGCCGATCAGTCTCAGATAAATGGCGGTGAACTCTTCCACCTTCTGTTCGAAGGCGGCGTCGTCGTCGGGCAGCTCTCGCGCGAAGCGGGTGAAAGTCGCGTTCATCACCCCCGCCAGCAACTCCGGGTCGGCCACCGGGTCGGCCCGGCCTTCCGCCACCAACCGTTCGACATAATGTGCCATGCGCCGGGCCGGGCGACGCCGCATCTCGTCACGCATGGCACGCACTTCCTCATCCCCTTCCGCTTCGTGCTCCACCACCGTGAGCAGCGCCGCGTTGGCGGCATGGGCGGCAAGGAAGGCGCGGGTAGCGGCTCGTCCCAGTTCGTAGGGATCGTCAATACCGGGGAATTCATGGGCGGCAAGAAATTCGTCGCGTAACGCCGCGACGACTTCGAGGAAGGCCTCCCGCTTCGAGGCAAAGTAGGCATAGAACGCTGGCCGGGAGACCTCGGCCTCGGCGGTGATCGCGCCAATGGAGGTGCCGCCGTACCCGGAGCGGGCGAAGGCCCGGGCCGCCGCCTCCAACAGCACCGTGCGCATGGGGTGTTCCTCCCCTGCCCGGCGCCGACGCGCCACCGCCCAGGCCGGCCGACTCTTTCCGCAAGCCGGTTTCGTGGCACGATCGGACATCATTGCTACTCCCTTCCCAACTCCTTCAGGATTCGCGCACGTAACTTGTACTTCTCGATCTTATTGGTGGGAGTACGTGGAATCTCATCAATCAGCCGGATATAGCGCGGCCGCATGTATTTGGGCATGGTCTCCGCGGCGAAGTCGTGCAAGGCCTGCTCACTGAGCCGCGCACCATCCGCCGCCGTCACATAAGCCACCACGTCATCCTCATCGCCCTCACTGCTGGCGATGGCGAATACCGCGGCCAGTGCCACCGAGGCATGTTGATTGAGCAAATCCTCCACCTGGAATGAGGACAGGTTTTCGCCACGCACCCGAATCCGGTCACCCAGGCGATCCAGGAAGGCGAACATGCCATCTTCCAGTTGCACCGCCGCGTCGCCGGTATGAAACCACAGGTTGCGCCAGGCCGCCACGGTGGCCTCCGGCTTGCCCAGATACTCGCTCATGATCAGGCCTGGCAGTTTCGGCCGCACCGCCAACTGGCCCGGTTCGCCGGGGCCACATCGCTGGTCCTGGTGATCCAGCACCGCCACGTCCATGAACGGCGTCGGATCCCCCATCAGCCGTCTGGGCCGATTCTCTCCGCCGGGCAGGACCGCCATGCCCGCCGCCGCGGCCCGCTGTTTAACCTGCTCGTGGGAGCGCCCCCGGTACAAGTCCGCCGGCGTGCCTTCACCTTCGGCGGTCTCCTCGAACAGCAGGCCAAGCGGTGAACCCGACTCGGTTTGTCCAAACCCGGCGGTGACAAAATCCAGCCCGAACCGGCGCGCCACCAGAGCGTGATGCTCAGGCAACGGCTGCATGTGCACCTTGTTCAGGGTATTGCGCCGGTCATCCGGTCCTTCCGGCGCCTTGGTCAACCAGGGAATCATCACATCCAACAGAATCGCCGTGGTCGCTCCCCGGGAGGCGACACGTTTCCAGAAATCACCGGGACTGAAACGGTTCCACACCGCCACTTCACAGCCCACCCAGGCGGCGCGCGCCACATTGGCGATGGCCCCGCCGACGTGGTACAGGGGCAGATCGTTGTAGACCACGTCGTCCGGGGTCAGCGGTTGCCGCAGTTTGAACGTGTACTGCGCCATCCAGCGGTATGGCTGCAGTACGCCCTTCGCCGGTCCGGTGGTGCCGGAGGTATAGACCACGTTCGCCGGATCATCAAAGGAGATGGTGATATCCGGCCGCGCGGCCGGCGCCATGAGTGACGCCCAGGACGACTCGGCGAAACGGCTATCGACCTCCTCACGGTGACTCACATGATCGTGAGCATCGGCCGGTGGATCGTAGACGATCACCGACGGCGCCGCCGCCAGATCACCGGCGACCTGATTGACCGCGCCCAGCAGGGCCGGATCCGTCACCAGCAGTTTCGGCGCGGTGTCATTGAGCTGGTATGAGAGCAACCGCCCGGTGTAACTGAAATTCACCGGACAGTACACGGCTCCGGCCTTCCAGATGCCGAACATCATCAGCGCGCTCACCATGGGGTTCAAGGTGAAGACGCTGACCCGGTCCCCCTTGGCAATACCCAGAGCGGCAAGGTTACCGGCGATGTGGTCGGTACGTTCGCCGAAGTCCGCGTACGTGAGGGTGACGTCATCCTCGCCATAATGGAAGAACGGTCTTTCCCCGGCCACCTTCGCCCAGTGATCAAGCCGTTCGGTAACGATTTCGCCGTCTTCCCGCAGCAAGGCGGTCAGTTCCGTCTCGTTCATTGTTGCTCTCCCGAATCAAAGTCTGAGTTGTTGTTCTCACGCCGCTTTTGAATCATGGCCTGGCACCGAATGAGGGCGGTCCGACCTGCTCGGGCAGCAATCGATAGGCATCGCGTACCCAATCGCAGAGCAAGGCACGGCTGTCACGGGGGTCGATAAGGTCCTGGGCGCCAAAGTGCTCCGCGGTACGGAACGGCGACGAAACCGCCTTCAGCTCCGCGGCGATCTCGGCGATGGTGGCGGCCGGATCGTCGCTGGCTTCGATCTGCGCGCGGAACGCGGCCTCGATGCCTCCCTGGACCGGCAGCGACCCCCAGTCACCCGACGGCCATGACCAACTGCGGCTGGCGCGGTGACGATTGATGATGCCGGCACCGCCAACGCCGTAGACACGGCGCAGAATGATCTCGGCCTGCGGTACCCGCGCCTGATAGACGGCGGCGATGGCCCGCGCTCCCGCGCGGATAGTGGCACGGCGTTCCGCCACCGAACCGATGGTCATGCCGGCCTGGTCGGTGAGACTGACGATTGGCAGATGGAAAGTCTCGCACAGGTCCACCAGACGACCCACCGCCTGTGCGCCTTCCACCGACATGGTGGCGCCCCGCATCGGATCCGACGCGATCACGCCCACCGGATGACCGTCAAGGCGCGCCAGGGCGGTGACGATACCGTCCCCGTACTCGGCGTAGGTGAACACGGATCCAGCGTCGAAGATGGCCTCCAGAATCGGCCCGATGGCGTACGGGTGCCTCGGATTGCGCGGGATCGCGCTCAGCAGCGCGCTTTCCTGGCGCGCCGCCGGATCCAGCGACGACACCACCGGCGGAAGCTCGAAGGCGCTGCCGGGCAAATATCCCAGGAACGTCCGGATCACCGCGAAGGCAGTGGCCTCATCGGGCACGATGCGTTCCACCGAGCCGGTACCGCGGTGTATGTCGGCACCGCCCAGTTCCTCCTTGGTCAGGTCCTCACCGGTACCGCCACGCACCACCGGCGGCCCCGCGGTGAACAGCTGCCCCAACCCCTCGACCATCACGGCCAGATGCGACATCACCAGACGCGCCGCTCCCAGCCCGACCGTCGGGCCGAGGCAAGCCGCCACCACCGGCACCAGGGAGAGGTTGTCCACCACCGCGTCCCAGGCCGGGTTGACCGGGATATAAGTGAAGCCGTTCTCCCGTGCCGTCTTGACGCTGCCGCCGCCACTGGCGCCATCGAGTAGACGCACCACCGGCAAACGCATCTCGCGCGCGTAGCGCTCGGCATAGATCTGTTTATCGTGGATCGCGGCATCGCCAGACCCACCACGCACGGTGAAGTCGTCCACGCCCAGCACTATCTTGCGGCCTTCCACCGTGGCCGTCCCGGCGACGAAGTTGGCCGGCAGGATGCGCTCGGCGCGACCGTCCACATAGTCCACAAAACCGGTCAGGGCGCCGATTTCGCGGAAACTGTCCGGATCCGCCAGCGCGGTGACACGCTCCCGTGCGGTCAACTTGCCCGCCACCCGTTGCCGCTCGACCTTGGCCTCTCCCCCCATGGCCTCGGCGAGTTGGCGGCGGCGCACGATTTCCGCCACTTCCGCCGACCAGTCTTCCACCACCGTTTCGGCAACCGGCGCCCCGCTATGCTCCACCGGGCTGCCATAAACAAGCACATCCCCTTCGTCGACAAAGTCACCGGCCGCCGCGACGACGCCGTCGATACGCATGGACTCCGTCGCGCGGATCACGTGCTCCATCTTCATCGCCTCGACCACCAGAAGCGGCGCGCCCGCCGGCACCACATCACCCGGCGCCACGTCCATCTTCAACAGCACCCCACCCAGGGTTGAACGAACCGAACAGGCGCCATCCGGTACCTGAGGATGGAGAATGTCGCGCCGTTCCTGCCCGATTGCCGCCACCGGAGCCCCCCTTCCCGGTCGGCGGTGGGAGAGTAGCGCCGGCAAATTCTGATCCAGATAGCCGGTATCGAACCGTCCCCGCACGAAGTCCGGCTCGGTGACGATCCCGTGGACCAGATCCAGATTGGTGGGCACCCCCTCGATCCCGAACTCCGCCAGGGCCGCCGCCGTCCGCCGGGCAGCGGTGACGAAATCATCACCGTGACCGATGACTTTGGCGATCAGGGAGTCATATCGGGGGCTCACCCGGTAGCCCGCGTAGCCATAGGTGTCCACGCGCAATCCGGGTCCGGAAGGCAACGCGAAACCGTGGATGACCCCGCTGCCCGGGCGGGGCGAGCCATCGACGTCGAGGGTTTCGAGATTAACCCGGGCCTGAACCGCGAACCCTCTGGGCAGCGGCGGCTCGGCCAGGCCGATATCCGGCAGCCGCGCCCCGTTCGCGATACGCAGCTGGGTCGCCACCAGGTTCACTCCGGTGACCTGCTCGGTGACGGTATGTTCCACCTGCAGGCGCGGGTTGGCCTCCATGAAGAACACCTCATCGCCGTCGACAAGGAATTCAAAGGTTCCCAGTCCGCGATAGTTCAAGGCCCTGGCAAGCTGCAATGCCGCGGCGACGATGCGGTCGCGCTGGTCGGCCTCCAGCGCCGGACTCGGGGCGATTTCGATGAGTTTCTGATGGCGGCGCTGGATACTGCAGTCGCGCTCGCCCAGATGCTGGACGCTGACGCCGTCGCCCACCACCTGAATCTCGATATGTCGGGGATTACGGGCCAGACGTTCCACATACAGCGCATCATCGCCGAAAGCCTGTGCGGCCTCGGAGCGGCATCGTTCGAACGCGGCGGGCAATTCAGCACGATCGGTAACCGCGCGCATGCCACGCCCGCCGCCCCCGGACAGGGCTTTGATCATCACCGCTCCGTGCTCACTGGCGAATGCTTCCGCCTCGGCCAGCGTGGTGGCGCCAGTGGTGCCAGGCATGACGGCGACGCCCTGCTCCATGGCGAAGGCCCTTGCCCGTGCCTTGTCCCCGAGCATCGCCAGGGTATCCGCGCTCGGGCCTATGAACACCACTCCGGCCTCGGCACAGCGGTGGGCGAAATCCGCATTCTCGCTGAGAAATCCGTAGCCCGGATGAATCGCGCCGCAACCGGATGAGAGCGCGGCTTCGATCAGGGCACTGGCATTCAGATAAGCGGCCACCCCGGTTCCCGCGAGCACGACCGCCTCATCAGCGCGATGAACATGCAAGGCGTCTTTGTCGTCCTCCGGAAACACCGCGACGGCCCGCCCTCCCATCTCATGAATCGCCCGGATAATGCGGACGGCGATCTCTCCACGATTGGCGACCAGCACACTGATCGCACCCTGGTCTTTGGTCTCGGCCATGAGCACCTCTTTATTGTTGACATTAGTGTCAACGAACTATGCTGGCCGACCATTTAATGCGTCAAGGCCTTTTACGTTTTTCAGGATTGCCCCACCCGCCTGCGCCGGTTGGCCAAAACCATGTGCTCTTCCCGCGTATCGGACCGGTTCCGCCGTGTACAACGTCCCGTCCCTGGCGTTACATCTTTACCTTCAAGCTCTTAGAGCCTGTTTACGATCTTTACGCCGCCGCGCCGGAGTTCCCTTCTCTCCTGGTGGAAAGTGTCGTCAGGCCGTGATTTCGATTGTGCTATGTAGTCCGTCTACATGAACAAGTGTAATCGCGGCCTGGCGGAAAAATACCCGGAGGGCACAGGGGGGGGCCGGCCCATCGGGTTGCGCTGAAAAAGCCGCCAGACGACGCCCCGGCCTTTGCCTTTGGCCCCACAGCCTGCAGTCCGTGACGCCCTCTGGCGGCTTTTCCTGCAGCAACGCGGTGGTGTAAAGATCGTGAACAGGCTCTTAGCCCCGACCTTCACCGCGGCCCCGAAGCCGCCGGACAACAGGAACCCGGATCATGAAAAAAGTGATCGCCGAATCGCTGTCATCCATCACCGACTATCAACTGATCGAAACCGAGCGGCCCAGCCCCGGCGAGGGGGAGATTCTGATAGGCGTGGCCGCCTGCGGGCTCGGCTACGTGGATTCTCTGGTCGCCCTGGGCCGCTACCAGGTAAAACCCGCGCTACCGCACACACCTGGCCGCGAAGTAGCGGGCCGGATCCTGGCAGTGGGCGCCGGTATCGAGGCCCCGCGGGTGGGAGAACGGGTGATGGCCACCGTCAACGGCGGCCTGGCTGAGTACGCTCTGGCCCCGGCAGCGGAAGTCCGACCTATACCGGACGCCATGACGTTCGCCGAAGCCGCCGGCTTTCGCGTCAACTACCTGACCGCGCTGCACGGGCTGGTCGACCGGGCCCAGTTGCAGCCCGGGGAAACCGTGGTGGTGTTTGGCGCCGCTGGCGGTCTTGGCGCCGCCGGCGTGCAGGTGGCCAAACGGCTCGGCGCTCGTGTGGTGGCGGTGGCGTCTTCCAGGGAAAAACGGGCGTTCTGCCAGAAACTGGGTGCCGATCAGGTGTTGGATAGTGAGCCGGATGGCTGGCGGGAGCGGCTGCGGGCCGCCTGCGGCGGCACGGCACCGGACGTGGTATTCGATCCGGTGTGCGGTCCGTTATTCGAACCGGCGTTCCGTTCTCTTCATTGGCGTGGACGCCATCTGATCCTCGGATTCACCGGTGGGCCGATCCCCTCACTCAGGGTGAATCTGCCACTGATGAAAGGGGCGGGCCTGATCGGCGTGGATGTCAGACAGTTCCTGGAAAAGGAGCGGGCGCGAGGCCATCAGCACCTGGCTCGGTTGCTGAGCTGGGTGATGGAAGGTGATCTGAAACCACCGGTCGGCCGCGTCTTCCCGCTAGACGCCTTCATGGAGGCATTGGAGTTCGCTCTGAGCGGCGCCGGGTTGGGTAAAACCGTGGTCGCCATCGCTGACCCGTAAACACCTTTGGCCACCGGACGGGGTGGCCCTTCTTTCCCAATGTCTTATCTCAAAAATCGCATTATATTTCATAATGCATATTATAAATCAATAACCAAGCCCGGCCTTACCTCTTGCCCCTGTCGATTCATGCATTATAGTACATGTCAGTGTACTGGCTGTACCTAGCACCGAATCGATAACCACAACAATCTCGACAGCAAGGGAGAGAAGCCGACATGACACAAGCCAAGGCTATGCGCGAGCCCGCCGCCGAGCCCCTGCCCCGCCATTTCAACGCCGCCGAACACTTCATTGACCGTCACCTGAAAGAAGGCCGTGCCGGAAACCTGGCGATCATCGACCGCGACGGTGAAATGACCTACGCACGCCTCGCCGAACGAGTAGCTCGGGCGGCCGCCATGTATCATGCCCTGGGGCTGCGCCAGGAAGACCGGGTGGCTCTCGCCATGTCCGACAGCGCTGACTATCTGGCCTGTTTCTGGGGCGGCCTGAAAGCCGGAGTGGTGCCGGTCTGTCTGAACACACTGCTCACCCCGACCCAATACCGTTACATCCTTGGCGACTGCCGTGCCCAGGTATTGATCGTGGAGCAGTCCCTTTATGCCCAATTCGCTGAGTTGATCCCGGCGCTGCCCAACCTTGAAAAAGTAATCGTGGTGAATGGCCGGGAGGCGAATCACGACACTCTGACGGAACTGCTCGACAGCGCTTCACCGGAGAGCCACTGGGCCGGGACCACCTGCGACGATATCGCTTTCTGGCTCTATTCCTCCGGTTCCACCGGCAATCCCAAGGGTGTCCCTCATCGTCACGCCAGTCTGTACTGGACCGCCGAGTTGTACGGCAAGGGCGTACTGGGTATTCAGCCCCATGACCGTATTTTTTCCATCGCCAAACTGTTCTTCGCCTACGGTTTGGGTAATGGCATGACGTTTCCACTTTCGGTGGGCGCCACCACCATCCTCTACGATGGCCGCCCGACCCCGGCCGCGGCACTGGAGATCATGGAACGGCACCAGCCGACGATCTTCTGCGGCGTGCCAACGTTGTACGCGGCACTGCTGGCCGATCCCCAACTGGCCCGACACCCCGGCTCCAAAGCTTTGCGCCGCAGCATTTCCGCTGGTGAGGCGCTGCCCAAAGAGACTGGCGAACGCTGGGAAAAGCGTTTCGGCTCCCCCATTCTCGACGGCGTCGGTTCCACCGAGATGCTGCACATCTATCTGACCAATCAGCCCGGTGATGTGCATTACGGTTGCTCCGGCCGTGCCGTACCCGGCTATCAAGTGAAACTGGTGGACGAAAGCGGCAACGACATCGAAGCGGCCAACCAGATCGGCGAAATGCTGGTGAACGGCCCGAGCGCCGCCAGCGGGTATTGGAATCAGCGTGATAAAAGTCTGCGCACCTTCGTTGGCGAATGGACCTGTACCGGCGACAAGTACTATCGCGACGAACAGGGCCGCTATCATTACTGCGGGCGCGGCGACGACATGTTCAAGTCCGGCGGCAACTGGGTGTCTCCGTTCGAGGTGGAATCCACGTTGATGCAACACGAAGGTGTCATGGAAGCGGCGGTGGTGGCGCGCAGTGACGACACCGAAAATCTCAAACCGGCGGCGTATGTGGTCTTGAAAACAACCATCGACGACGAGGAAGCCTTTGCCAGGGAACTGCAGGACTTCGTGCGCTCGCGCATCGAGCTGTGGAAATACCCACGCTGGGTGTACTTCGTCGACGAGTTACCCAAAACCGCCACCGGCAAGATCCAGCGCTTCAAACTGCGAAACCGGGAACAGGTGCCGGCATGACCCTCGAATCTTTAGCAGTCAAAGGCACACGGTTGGAAGCGGCGTGGTTCGGCCCGCCGCCGGATCAGGCCGCTACTCTGGTGCTGCTCCACGAAGGACTGGGTTGCGTGGCGCTGTGGAAAGCATTTCCCCAGCATCTGGCGGAATTGACCGGATGTGGCGTGCTGGCTTACAGCCGTGCCGGCTATGGCGCTTCCGACCCGGTCACTCTGCCCCGCCCATTGAGCTACATGCACGAAGAAGCCCGCGAGATTCTGCCCCGGGTACTCGACGCCGCCAACGTGCAGCGGGCGGTGCTGGTCGGACACAGCGACGGCGCCTCCATCGCCCTGATCAATGCCGCGACGGTGGTCGATCCGCGAGTACGCGGCCTGGTTCTGATAGCGCCCCATGTTTTTACCGAACCGATCGGCCTCGACAGCATCCGTGGCGCCCGCGAAGCCTATCAAAGCGGCCCTTTGCGCGAACGGCTGGCCCGCTATCACCGACATGTTGATGTGGCGTTTCGGGGCTGGAACGAGGCCTGGCTGGATCCGGATTTCGCCACCTGGAATCTGCGGGGGTTCATACCCGGCATCCACTGCCCTTCCCTGCTGCTCCAGGGGCGCCAGGACCAGTACGGCACCCACAAGCAGCTGGATGCTATAGAGGCCGATTGCTCCGGGCCCTGCCGGGTGGTCTGGCTGGATCACTGCGGCCATTCCCCTCATCGCGAGCAGCCCGAGGCCACCTTGGAAACGATCCGGCATTTCGTGACCGATCTTGGCCTGACCGGCTTCCCGCCAACCTGAACCAGGAACTATAAGTCATTTTCTCTTGCCACTTTCGGAATTTTAATTCACTATAATTTCAAATAGTGCACTATAATTCAGAATCCAGTCTGATGAGCGGCTCTCCCCGAAGACAACAAGCTCCCTGGAACGCGCCACCCACAACAACCGAAGAGGCAGCGAAATGATTGACTTCCGGACCTCCCCTGACCAGTACCGGCACTGGCGACTGACCATCGACGGCCCCATCGCCCGGGTGACCATGGCGGTGAATGAAAACGCCGGCCTGTTCGACGGCTATCAGTTAAAGATGAATTCCTATGACCTGGGCGTGGACATCGAACTCAACGACCTTGTCCAACGCCTGCGTTTCGAGCATCCGGAAGTCAAAGCCGTGGTACTGGCTTCCGCCAACGAAAAAATCTTCTGCGCTGGCGCCAACATCCGCATGCTCGGCGGCGCCAGCCATGGCCATAAAGTGAACTTCTGCAAGTTCACCAACGAAACCCGCAATGCCATCGAGGAAGCCAGCGCCGAATCCGGTCAGACCTGGATGTGCGCGGTGAACGGCACCGCCGCCGGCGGCGGCTATGAGCTGGCACTGGCCACCGACCATATTGTGCTGATCGACGACGGCACCACCACGGTGTCGCTGCCGGAAGTTTCTCTGCTCGCGGTATTGCCAGGCACCGGCGGTCTGACCCGTGTCACCGACAAGCGCAAGGTACGCCGGGACCGGGCCGATATCTTTTGCAGCATGGAAGACGGTGTTCGCGGTCAGCGCGCGCTCGACTGGCGACTGGTGGACGAATTGGCGCCGGCCTCGCAATTCGATCAGGCGGTCACAGCCCGCGCTCAGGAGCTCGCGCAGCGTTCCGACCGCCCGGACAACGCCAGTGGCGTGCGCTTTTCACCGCTGGATCGGGAAATCAGCGAGCACAGCATCCATTACCGCCATCTCACCGTGGAGTTGGATAACAGCCGGCGCACCGCGACTCTGATTGTGCATGGTCCGCAACAGGACGCCCCCACTTCCGTCGCGGATGCCCAGGCTCAAGGCGACCGTTTCTGGCCGCTGGCGCTGGCCCGCGACCTGGACGATGCCATTTTGCATCTGCGCCTCAATCAGCCGGAGATGGGCACCTGGCTGATAAAGAGTCAGGGCGATGGCCCTCGTATCGCCGCTTATGAATGCCTGTTGGAGCAGGAGCACTGGTTGATGCGTGAAATCCGCCTGTTCTGGAAACGCACACTCAAGCGTCTTGATGTGACTTCCCGCACCCTGTTCGCCCTGGTGGAACCGGGAAGCTGCTTCAGCGGTTTGCTCGCCGAACTGGTGTTCTGCGCCGATCGCAGCTTCATGCTCGACGGCCAATGGGAAGGGGATGACACTCCGCCAGCGGCGCTGTGCCTCAGTGCCATGAACTTCGGCGCCTTGCCAATGAGCAACGGTCTGACCCGGCTGGCAACCCGTTTCCACGGTGAACCGCACAGCGTGGATCAGGCCCGTGAGCTACAAGGGCAGCCACTGGATGCCATGAACGCCCTGCGGAGCGGCCTGATCACCGAAGCCTACGATGACATCGACTGGGACGAGGAACTGCGGCTGCTGATCGAGGAACGGTCCAGTTTCTCCCCCGACGCCCTGATCGGCATGGAAGCGAACCTGCGCTTTGCCGGCCCGGAAACCATGGAAACCCGCATTTTCGGGCGCTTAACCGCGTGGCAGAACTGGATATTCCAACGCCCCAACGCGGTCGGCCAGCAAGGCGCCCTGCAGCTATACGGCAGCGGCTCTCGTCCCACCTACAACTTCGAGAGGATTTAACCCATGAGCGCCTTGAAACAGGAAGTGAACTACGACGATCTGATTCCCAACAATGTCAATCTTTCCGAGGACCGCCGCCTGCGCAAAGCGCTGGAGGCCTGGCACCCCGGTTTTATCGACTGGTGGAAAGACATGGGGCCTGATGGTTTCCAGGACACGCCAGTGTATCTGCGCACCGCCGTCGGCGTGGACCCCAAAGGCTGGGCGGAATTCGGCTACGTGAACATGCCGGAGTACCGCTGGGGCATTCTGCTCGCGCCAGCCGAGGAAGGCCGCACTATTCCTTTCGGCAAACACAAGGGCGAACCGGTGTGGCAGGAAGTGCCGGGCGAGTACCGCGCCATGCTGCGCCGCCTTGTTGTCATCCAAGGCGACACCGAGCCGGCTTCGGTGGAGCAGCAACGCCACCTTGGCAAGACCGCCCCATCCTTGTACGACCTCCGCAATCTCTTCCAGGTGAATGTGGAAGAAGGCCGCCATTTGTGGGCCATGGTTTATCTGTTGCACAAATACTTCGGCAAGGACGGACGCGAGGAAGCGGAGAACCTGCTCAAACGCACTTCCGGCGACAAGGACAAGCCGCGTATGCTCGGCGCCTTCAACGAAGAAACACCGGATTGGTTGTCGTTCTTCATGTTCACGTTCTTCACCGACCGCGACGGCAAGATGCAGCTGGAATCCCTGGCGCAATCCGGCTTCGATCCACTCTCACGCACCTGCCGGTTCATGCTCACCGAGGAAGCCCATCATATGTTCGTGGGGGAATCCGGTATTTCCCGCGTCATCCAGCGCACCTGCGAAGCCATGAACGAGGCCGGCATCACCAACCCCGCCGATGAGGAAGCGGTGCGCAAGCTCGGCGTGATGGACCTGCCGATGATTCAGCGTAAGATGAATTTTCACCTCGCCGTGACGCTGGATTTGTTCGGCAATGAGGTTTCCACCAACGCCGCCTCCGCCTATGAAGCCGGCATTAAGGGCCGCTATCAGGAAACTCGCATCGACGATGATCACCAACTGCACAACGACACCTACGCGGTGCTCAAGGTGGTCGACGGTGAACTGAAGATGGTGGAAGAAACGGCGCTCAACGCTATCAATGCGCGGCTGCGCGATGACTACGTCAAGGACGCCGAGGGCGGCGTCAAGCGTTGGAACAAGCTGATCAAGAAAGCCGGCTTTGATTATGAACTGACATTGCCGCACATCGCGTTCAACCGTCAGATCGGCGAGTTCAGCGGTCTGTTCGTTTCTCCCGGTGGCGAAGTGATCGACCAGGCAACTTTCGAAGCCAATCGCGATGCCTGGTTGCCCACCGCGTCGGATCTGACCTACCTGGATTCCCTGATGGTGCCGGTTACCGAGCCCGGCCAGTACGCCGGCTGGATCGCACCGCCGAAGGTCGGTATTGATAACAAACCCGGGGATTTCGAATACGTGCGCCTGGCCGGCTGATTTTGCCGCTCCGCGGGCGCGGCGGTGCCCGCGGCAAGAGCGAGAGGACTCATCATGAGCTTGTTGCGACAACACCTCATCGATCCGGAAATTTGCATCCGCTGCAACACCTGCGAGGAAACCTGCCCGATCGATGCGGTCACTCACAACGAAGACAACTATGTGGTGGATGCGGAAAAGTGCAACTACTGCATGGACTGTATTGCCCCCTGCCCCACCGGCGCCATCGACAACTGGAGGCTGGTCAATGAACCTTTTACCACCGAGCAGCAGTTCGGCTGGGACGAGCTTCCGGAAGAAAACGCCGACGCGTTGAGCGACAGCGAGGCGCCCGACGAGGACGACGAAGTCCGCGAACTGTTGACCCTGGCCCACGCCGGCGTGCGTGCGCGGGCTCCGGATTCCGCCGGCAAGCCGATGCTCAACATGTTCACCCGTTCCACCCCCGCCCGTGCCAGGGTGGTGGGCAACTACCGCATCACCGCCGAAGGCACTGAATCCGACATTCGTCATATCGTGCTGGATTTTGGCGCCACTGCCTTTCCGGTACTGGAAGGACAAAGCGTGGGCATTTTGCCACCAGGCCATACCGGGACCGGTAAGCCGCACAAAATGCGACTGTATTCCGTCGCCAGTCCCCGCGACGGCGAACGTCCCAACCACAACAATCTATCGCTGACGGTCAAGCGAGTGGAGGGCGGCGTGGCCTCCAACTTTATCTGTGATTTGAACAAAGGGGATGAGGTGGACGTGGTGGGCCCGTTCGGTGACAGCTTTTTGATGCCCGAACACCCGGACGCCAACATCATCATGATCTGTACCGGCACCGGATCAGCGCCCTTCCGCGCCATGACCGAGCGCCGGCGCCGCAGGCAACCGGATGCCAACGGACGGCTGGTGCTGTTCTTCGGCGCCCGTACTCCCAATGAGCTGCCTTATTTCGGCCCTCTCGGCAAGTTACCGGACAGCCTTATTCACAAGGAGCTGGTGTTTTCCCGGCTACCCGATGCGGCCAAGGAATATGTCCAGCACCGGATGAGCGCACGCAGCGGCCTGCTCGGGGAACTGCTCGGCGACAGCCATACCCATATCTACATCTGCGGCTTGAAAGGCATGGAGGAAGGTGTTGAGGAATCGCTCCATGTGATCGCGGAAAAACACGGCCTCGACTGGCCCGAGTTACGCGACGACATGGTCCGTCTCGGGCGCTATCACGTGGAGACCTATTAGGACGGGCCCCTGCCGGGTCCGGGCAAACTCTGTCATTACAAAAAAAACGGCGGGACAGGCCCGCCAGGAGAGAAAAAATGAAACTCGCACGCATACGCAAGCACACCCGCCACCTGATGACCGCCATGGGGCTGCTCTTCCTGGCGGCGTTCCAGCCCCTGATGGCGCAGCAAAACCGGGAAGATCAGGCGACACCGGTGAGACTCGGACTGATGCTGCCCTACTCTGGCACCTACGCACCCCTGGGCGAATCTATCACCAACGGTCTGAAGCTGGCGATCAAACAAAATGGTGATCAACTGGGAGGGCGCCCGGTGGAATACGTTGTCCTCGACAGCGAAGCCGATGCCTCCAAGGCACCGCAAAACATGAGCCGCCTGGTCAAGGGCGACAAGGTCGACGTGGTCATCGGTCCGGTGCATTCTGGCGTGGCCATGGGTATGTTGAAAGTGGCGAAGCAGACCGGCGCCATCATGATCATCCCCAACGCCGGCCTGGGCGCGGCCACCGGGCAACTGTGCATGCCCAACGTGTTCCGCACCTCTTTCTCCATGTGGCAGGACAGCTACCCCATGGGCAAGGTGGCCTATGATCGTGGCTACCGCAAAGTCGTGACCATCACCTGGAATTACGCCGGTGGCAAGGAAGACATCGCCGGCTTCGAGGAATCCTTCACCAAAGCCGGTGGCGAGATCGTCAAACAGATTCTCGTGCCGTTTCCGGAAACACAGTTTCAGCCCTATCTGACCGACATAGCCAGCATCAAACCGGACGCGGTCTACACTTTCTTCGCCGGTGCCGGCGCGGTCCGTTTTGTTCGCGACTACGCCAAACTGGGTTTGAAGGACAGCGTGCCGTTGCTGGGTTCAGGGTTTCTCACCGACGGCAATCTGGACGCCCAGGGTGAAGCCGCCGAGGGTATCCTTACCACTCTGCACTATGCCGATGGTCTCGATTCGGAAGTGGATCGTGCCTTCCGCGAAGCGTATGGCAAAACCTATGAACGCAAGCTCGACACCTACGCCGTACAAGGCTACGACGCCGGCATGATGCTGGCTCAAGCGCTGGACCAGACTCAAGGTAACAGCGCCGACCGGGACGCGCTGATCTCGGCGCTGGCCGGTGTCAAACTGAACAGCCCGCGCGGGCCGGTGGCCTTCTCCAAGGCTCACCACCCGATTCAGAACATCTATCTCCGCCAGGTCAAGGAGGGACGCAATCAGGTCATCGATGTGGCCAGCCGGGCTTTGGAAGATCCAGCCCGTGGCTGCCGCCTGTAGACCGATCAGGCGACCCGCGAAGGCGCGGCGCGCCCCTGCCGGGCAACCGACCCGAGGAGAATGTTCATGGATCCCGTATTCATCGCCATACAGCTGCTCAACGGCCTGCAATACGGCCTGCTGCTGTTCCTGATCGCCAGCGGACTCACACTGATTTTTGGCATCATGGGTATCATCAATCTTGCCCACGGGGCCATGTACATGATTGGTGCCTATCTGGCCTATGACCTGACGCTGCGCACCGGCAGCTTCTGGCTCGCCCTGCTGCTGGCCGTGCCGATCGCCGTGGTGTTGGGACTGGTGATCGAGCGGCTGTTTCTCGGCACGCTGTATCGACGCGATCATCTTTACCAGGTGCTGCTGACTTTCGGGCTGATCCTGGTGCTCAACGAGGCCCAGCGCATCATCTGGGGCAACGACGTGCAAAGCGTGGCGGTTCCTCCCTCTCTCAGCGGCAACATAACTCTCACCGATAATCTGCAGTACCCGGTTTACCGGTTGTTCGTCGGCAGCGTGTGTTTGCTGATGGCCGGCGGTATTTATTGGGTTATCCGCCATACCCGTCTGGGTATCGTCATCCGTGCCGGTGCCGCCAACCGGGATATGGTGGAGGGGCTCGGCATCGATGTGCGCACCCTGTTCACGCTGATATTCAGTATCGGAGTGGGACTGGCCGCGTTCGCCGGCATGCTCTCCGCACCCATGACATCCTTGTATCCGGGCATGGGGGACAACGTGCTGATCACCTGCTTCGTCATTGTCGTGATCGGCGGCATCGGTTCCATCAAGGGCGCCTTCCTGGGCTCCCTGCTGATCGGACAGGCCGCGACCTTCGGCCCGGTGCTACTTCCCGCTCTCGCCAGCGTCATCATCTATCTGATCATGGCAGCCGTGCTCATTATCAAGCCGCGCGGGCTGTTCGCCTGAGGAGAAATCCATGCTTCATCGCTACCCCAAGCGCGTACCGATCATGATGCTCACGCTGACCGCTATTCTGGTGCTATACCCTCTTTGGGGGGCGGCACTGATCGGTGATGGCAGCGAATTCTTCCTGGAGAAACTCACTCTGATGTTGATTCTCGGGCTGTTCGCCATGAGCCTGGATTTGCTGGTTGGCGTGATTGGTCTTGTCAGTCTGGGACATGCGTTGTTCTTTGGTCTGGCCGGTTACACCCTGGCAATGGCCAGCCCATCCTACAGCGCCGCTTCGCTGTGGTGGATGATGCCACTGGTGATGCTGGTGAGTGCCTTGTCCGCTCTGGTGATTGGCGCACTGGTGCTACGTACCCGGGGCATTTTCTTCATCATGACCACTCTGGCTTTCGGCCAGATGCTCTACTACCTGGTCAGTGACGCCAGCTTCACCGGCGGCAGCGACGGCCTCTTCATAATGTTCAAGCCCACTCTGGCCATCGGTGACCTGACGCTCAT
This sequence comes from Alcanivorax xiamenensis, assembly GCF_009846745.1. NCBI lineage: Bacteria > Pseudomonadati > Pseudomonadota > Gammaproteobacteria > Oceanospirillales > Alcanivoracaceae > Alcanivorax > Alcanivorax xiamenensis. Next base: position 61,734 of record NZ_AQPF01000020.1, read on the forward strand.
CGATCTCGAAAATCCACTGCATTTTTTTTATTTTGTCATGGGCGTGACCCTGCTTGCCTATTTGTTTCTGCACTGGCTGATACGCTCCTACTTTGGCCAGGTGCTCGACGGTATCCATGACAACGAACATCGAATGCAGGCCCTTGGCTATGCCACCTACGGCTACAAGCTGGCCGCGTTCGTCATCTCCGGGGTACTGGCCGGCGTCGCCGGCATGCTGGCGGCGATGCAGTATGGCTTCGCCAACCCGGCGCAGCTGGGTTGGCATCTTTCCGGCGAGGTGCTGATGATGGTCATCCTGGGTGGCATGGGCACGCTGTTCGGTCCGCTACTCGGGGCTTTCGCCTACGAGCTGTTGCATTACGCCTTCGAGCATTTAACCGTCTATTGGCAGTTACTGATGGGGTTGACGATCATCCTTATCGTGTTGGTGCTACCGAAAGGCCTGGCCGGTCTCATTCTCGATCCGCCTCGCTTTCGACTGCCCGGTGCCGGCATGAAGGGGCTGTTCAGATCCGGTCCCGCCGCTTTATTCAAAGCACGTCTGGGCCCTGCCCTGCCTCACGAACACGACGAGGGCCGCCATTATGAATAGCGCATTGTTATCCACCCGGGGACTGACCTGCCGGTTCGGCGGTCTGACGGCGGTGGACCGGGTCGACTTTGACGTCCGGCCCGGCCAGGTCCATGCCATCCTCGGCCCCAATGGCGCGGGTAAGAGCACGCTGATCAATTTGCTCTCCGGGGAGCTGCGTCCCAGTGAAGGGGAAATCCACTATCGGCAACGCCCGATTCACGGCCTGCCGGCTCACCGTGTCGCCCGCCTGGGTATCGGCCGCAGTCATCAGAAAACCAATATTTTTCCCCGCTTGAGTTGCCTCGAAAACTGCCGGCTCGCCGCCCGTATCCATCTCGGCGGCGTCATCGCCAGCTGGCGCTCTCGCGCCACCGCGCGGCAAGTCGATGAGCGCGCGGAGCAGGCCCTGGCAACCTGCCAGCTCTCCCATCGTGCCGCGACACCCGCAAACGCCATGAGCTATGGCGAGCAACGTCAATTGCAAATCGCCATGGTGCTGGCCACGGCGCCCACTTTGATGCTGCTCGACGAACCCCTGGCCGGCATGGGCCGCGAGGAAACCGCCCGGGTTACCGAGCTGCTTGGCGCCTTGCGTGGTGATTACACCCTGGTGCTGATCGAACACGACATGGACTCCGTCTTTGCGCTGGCGGAACGGATCACCGTCATGGTCGATGGTCGCGTTCTTGAAACCGGGACCACGGACACCATTCGTGGCAGTTCAAAGGTTCGGGACGTCTATCTGGGCAGACATCAACAGGAGGAGGCATGAATACCTTCAACGCGTCACTTTCGCCTCCACAAACGGCTCAGCCGTTGATCGACGCCCGCGATCTGCATGCCTACTATGGTCAGAGCCATGTCCTGCATGGCGTCGATCTTCATTTAATGCCCGCTGAAACGCTCAGCCTGATGGGACGCAACGGCATGGGCAAGACCACAACCCTGAAGGCGCTGCTTGGCTTTGTTACCCCCAGGCAGGGCAGCGTCCGGATCCTCGGAAAACCGACCCGCAAGTGCCGGCCCTGGCAGGTGGTACGCCGGGGCATCGGCTATGTGCCGGAAGGGCGCGGCATCTTCCCGGGTATCAATGTGCATGAGCATTTGATCATGGCGGCGCGTCCCGATGCCGAGGGCCGCTCACCCTGGACACTGGAGCGCGTCCTGGATACTTTTCCACGTCTGGCGCAGCGGCTCCAGCATGACGGCGCCCTGCTCTCCGGCGGCGAACAGCAGATGCTCTCCATTGGACGGGCGCTGATGACCAACCCCCGGATCATGATTCTCGACGAAGCCACCGAGGGCCTAGCGCCACTGATTCGTGATGAGATATGGAGAATCCTCGGCGAGATCAAAGCCTCCGGCATCGCCAGCATCATCGTCGACAAGAACATTGACAACCTGCTGACCATCGCCGACCGGCATCTGGTCCTGGTAAAGGGATCCGTGGTTTTTGACGGCGACAGCGCGGAAATCAGCCGGGATACCAGCCTACTCGACACCCACCTCGGCATGGGATAATGCCTCCCAACAGCCCCGGTCGAGGCCATCGCCGGTACGCTCAGGGAAACGGAGACGAGCATGCACCCTGCCAACGATCAGAATGAAAGCAACGGGCCAGACTATATGGTGACCATTGGAGACCGGGTGCGCGCCATTCGCGCCCGGCGGGGCATGGCGCGCAAGGAACTGTCGTCCCAGTCGGACATCTCCGAGCGCTACCTGGCGCAAATCGAAGGGGGCAAGGCCAATATTTCAATCATGCTGCTGCAACGCCTTGCCGCCGCCATGGGCGTGCCAGTGCAGGACATCCTCCCGCAACCGGAACAGCAGCAGGTCCTTCCGCCGCCTTTGCGGGATCTTCTTGATCGACTTTCCCCAGCTCAACTGGATGAAGCGTACCAGCTGTTGGTCCGGCATTTTGATGTGAACAAGGGGCAACACCGCGGCGTGGCACTGATCGGCCTGCGCGGTGGCGGCAAAAGCCGGTTGGGTCAGATGCTTGGAGAGCGGCTAAACGTGCCTTATATCCGGCTCAATGGCCTGATCGAACAACTGGCCGGCATGGACATCGGCGAGATCATGGCGCTTGGCGGGCAGCCCGCCTACCGACGCTTTGAACGGGAAGCGCTGGAGTACGTGATCGAACAGGATCCCCTTTCGGTGGTGGAAGCCGGCGGCAGTCTGGTGTCCGAAGCGGAGACGTTCCAACGTCTGCTGAGCCGCTTCCATACCGTCTGGATCAAGGCCTCCCCGGAAGAACACATGCAACGTGTTATCGACCAGGGGGACACGCGGCCAATGCAGGGCCATACCCATGCCATGGACGACCTCAAACGAATCCTGGTGGAACGCGACGCTGACTACCGCCGCGCCGACGCCGTGCTCGATACCTCGCACCGGAGCGTCGAGGACAGCTTCGCCGAGCTGCTGAGCATGACCCGCCCGTATTTGACCGGTCCCACGGCGGTCAATCAGTAACCGGTCCGCGCCGGCCCACGGCGCTATCCATGCTATCATCACGCCCTGTGTTTATCGGCTTTTCCCAATCACCAAAGCGGGCGAATAAAAACCATGGCGGCCTCTTATCAGCTGCAAACACTGACACGTGCCCTGGACGTCCTGGAGCTGCTGGAACGGACATCGGAACCGCTCTCTCTGACCGAAGTGGTCGCCGCCATGGGCGAAGCCACGACCATCGTATACCGGATTCTGCAAACCCTGGAGGCACGCGGCTACGTCTACCGCCGCCCCCAGGACAAGCGATACAGCTACACCGGGCGTTCCGGTGGGGCCGGCTCTATATCCCGGGCCGTGGATTTACTGCAAGCGGCGGCGGATAATCTGCCGGGGGACGCATCCACCGAACAGCTCTCCCGGCAGGCCGGGTTGGATCCACGCATCGCGCTCGAAATTCTGACACCGCTGGCCGACAAGGGGCTGATCGAGCAGAACCTCGACAACGAACAATGGCGCCTCTCCCCTTCCGTCATGCAATTGGCCCGGCACTTTCTCAACAATGATGATGTGCTGGTACGCATCCGCCCTCTGATGGAACGACTGCACGCCGAGACCAGGGAGACCGTTTCCCTGTTTCATCGTGCCGGTAACAAGCAGATCGTCACTTCGGTATTACCCAGCCCGCACCCGGTCCGCTACGCTCTGGAAACAGGCAGCGCCTTTCCCCTCTATCTGGGCGCGGCGGGAAAGGCCATTCTGGCCTTTCTGCCCGAGGCCGAGATGGAAACCCTGATCCGCAATCCCACCATGACGGCATTAACCGCCCATCAGCCCAAGGTCAGCGCCCTGCGCAAGGAGCTGAAAGGTATTCGCCAGCAGGGCTTCGCCATCTCCAATGGCGAACGTGTGGAGGGCGCCAGCGCGGTGGCCGTGCCCATCCACGACGGAAGCGGCTACCCGGATACCGTCCTGGGGCTGATGATGCCCAGTTTCCGGACATCCGACGAACAGTTGCGTCAGTTTGGCGTACGCTTACAGGAGGAACTCGGTGCCTTGTTTCCCGCATAAAATAATCCACAACCCGCCGATTGGCGGGGCGGGACAATATGAGTAGCTCGGAGAGAGTTGGATCTGGTGCGGGTAGCCGGACTCGAACCGGCAC
>NZ_AQPF01000021.1:0-63703 GCF_009846745.1 Alcanivorax xiamenensis
CTTGCCGGGCCGGTCTGGAACGGCAAGGCCTGATTGCTCGGAAAGGCAGTGGTAAACACGCCGGCACACTATTTGCCGCTGGTGATCGGACTCCGGGGTTAGCGTGTATGCGCACCGCCGTGGCTGCTATGATACGCGCCTTCGTTTACCCCTGGAGCCATCATGACCTCGTTGAACCCTCGCCAACGGGAAGCGGTCCTTTACGCCGACGGCCCACTGCTGGTGCTGGCCGGGGCGGGGTCCGGCAAGACCAGCGTGATCACCCGCAAGATCGCCTGGCTGATCCAGGAACGGGGCGTGCCGGCCCGGCGCATCGCCGCGGTGACCTTCACCAACAAAGCGGCGCGGGAAATGAAGGAGCGGGTACAAAACCTGGTCCAGGGCGGTCAGAGCCGGGGGCTGATTGTCTCCACCTTCCACAACCTGGGCCTGCGCATTCTCAAGAGCGAGTTGAAGGCCTGCGGCCTGCGCTCCGGTTTTTCCATTCTTGATCAGACCGACAGCCGTGAAATTCTCAAGGAGATCCTGCTTCAAGGGGAATCCGAGCGGGACCTGAACGCGGTGGAGGCGGTGCATAAGTGTCTCTCGGACTGGAAAAACGAGCTAGTCTCCCCCGAGGAGGCGGTGAGCCAGGCCCAAACCGAGGAAGAGGTGCGCGCGGCCATGGCCTACAGCGGCTACAACCGCATGCTGCGCGCCTGCAACGCGGTGGACTTTGATGATCTGATCATGATGCCGGTGCAACTATTCCGCGAACAGCCGCGGATCCTGGAGAAGTGGCGGCATCGTCTGCAATACCTGCTGGTGGATGAATACCAGGACACCAACGGCGCCCAGTACGAACTGGTGCGTATGCTGACCTTGCCGGAAGGCCGCTTTACCGTGGTCGGCGACGACGACCAGTCAATCTACGCCTGGCGCGGCGCCCGCCCGGAAAACCTGGATCAGTTGCAGCAGGATTGGCCAGCCCTGAAAGTGGTGAAGCTGGAACAGAATTATCGTTCCACCGGCCGCATCCTCAAAGCCGCCAACACGGTGATCGCCAACAACCCCCATGTGTTCGAGAAGAGCCTGTGGTCGGATTACGGCTACGGCGAACCGGTGCGGGTGGCGGCGCTGCGCGACGAGGACGGGGAAACCGACTGGATCGCCGGCGACCTGTTTCACCGCCGCCTGCAACGGGGGCTGCACTGGAAGGACTTCGCCATTCTCTATCGCGGCAACTTCCAGTCCCGCATCCTGGAAATGAAGCTGCAATCGCTGTCGATTCCCTACAAGGTTTCCGGTGGCACCAGTTTCTTCTCCCGCAGCGAGATCAAGGACCTGATGTGCTATCTGCGTTTGCTGGTGAATCCGGACGACGACAACGCCTTCCTGCGCATCATCAACACGCCACGCCGGGAAGTCGGCCCCGCCACCCTGGAAAAGCTCGCGGCCTGGGCCGGCAAGCGCGATCAGGGCCTGTATCACGTCTGTGCCGACCTCGGCCTGAGCGAGGCGATGCCGGCAAAAGCGGCGGAGAAATTGCGCGAGTTCAAGCAGTGGCTGGACAGCAAACGCGAACACTGCTTCCGCCACAACAGCCTGCAGGCGGTGAAGGAGCTGATCACCGAAATGGATTACGAAGGCTGGGTCATGCAGAACGCGTCCAGCCCCCGTATTGGCGAGAAACGCATCGAGAACGTCTGGCAGTTGGTTCGCAACATCGAACGCATGCTGGAAAAACAGGAAGAAGAGGACGACGGCTCCAGCGATCTGGAGGCGGTGATCGGCAAGCTGGTGCTGATGGACATGCTGGAGCAGCAGGACGAGGAGGACGACTCCGACCGGGTCCAGCTTATGACCCTGCATGCTTCGAAAGGGCTGGAATTTCCCCACGTCTACATGATGGGGGTGGAGGAAGAGCTGCTCCCTCACCGCGCCAGCATCGAGGACGATAATATCGTCGAGGAGCGCCGTCTGATGTACGTGGGCATCACCCGGGCGCGGGAAACACTCACTCTGACTCAGGCGCGCACCCGTAAGCAGTACGGTGAGAAAGTGGACACCACCCCGAGCCGATTCATCGACGAGTTGCCTCAGGATGATCTGGAATATATCGGGGAAGGCGCACCGCGCAACGAAGAACGGGACAGTGAGATGGCCGAAGCCAGCCTGGCCAATCTCAAGGCGTTGCTGGAGTAAGGGCGCTCCAGAAAGCCCACGGACCGGGCTATGAAACCGCTGGAGCTTTATCCGGGCGGCGGGCCGCTGCAAGCGAGCCCTTTGCCGCCAAGGCCCACTCGCTGGCAAGCCAGCGTCCCACAGGCTTTGCTACGAAGCCGCTGAGGGAGCTGCCTTGGCGGCGAATGGCGTATCCGCCGAAATTACTGGCTGTTCTCGACGATATATTCCACCGCGTTGCGGATTTCCTCTTCGGAGCAATCCATGCACATGCCTTTCGGCGGCATCGCATTGAAGCCCTCGAAGGCGTGCTTGACCAGGGTGTCCATGCCTTTCTCGATGTGGCTGGCCCACTGGCCGGCATCACCGAACTTGGGCGCGCCGGCGGCGCCAGTGGCGTGACAGGCGGCACAGCCGGTATCGTACACGGCCTGGCCGGAACGAGGCTCACCACTTCCTTCCGCGGCGGCTACCGTGCTGCCGCACTCTTCGCCTTCCACGCACACGGACCCCACCGGTTTGATCCGCTCGGCGGTGGCGCGGTCACCCAGAACGGAGCGCTCGCCCAGAGGATACGGGGAAATGTCCTTGGTGCTGGCGGCCATCACGGCGCCGGCGAACAGAGTGGCCAGTACAACCAGGCCAGCGGTCAGCATTTTTTTCACGGTTCCACCTCGGTTATTGGTATGTCCCGAAACACATCTTTGAATAACGCCCGGCTCCCCCTTGGGACTGGGACTCATTCAGAGACGTGCCGGCTCTGTTTGTTATTGCGGGCGCGATTATACCCTCAGAAATCGCGGGGATAAAATCAGTACCTTGGGAGTAGGACCTGTTCAGCCTGTTTGCATCCAGCAGGCGGGATGGAAACAGGCTGAACAGGTCCTGGCTCAGGACAGCTGGATCCGCGGCAGCAGCAAGGTGAAGCGGCTGCCCTCGCCAGGAGCGCTGGCCACCTTGATATCGCCACCATGACGCTCCGTCACCACCTTGACGAAGCGCAGTCCCAGGCCGGCACCGCGAGTACGGGCGCCGCCGCTGGTACTGGCGCGACTGAAACGATCGAACAGCTTGTCCTGGAACGCGTCCGGGATACCCACGCCACGATCCCGCACCTCACAGGTCACCTGGCCCCCCTGGGTAAACAGGCGAACATCCACCGAATTGCCTTCATAACTGTATTTGACCGCATTGGTGAGCAGATTCACGATCAGCCGTTCCAATAGCTCGTTATTGCCCTTTACCCAGACCTCCTCGGTCTCGTCGTAGGCGAACCGCAGGGTGATGTCCCGGGCCTGGGCCTGGATCTGCACCTGATCGATGGCGGATTCCACCACATCGAGCATGTCCAGCTCCATCATTTCCACTGAATCCACACCCTCGACCCGGGCCAATTGCAGGAACTGCTCGGCGATGTTGAGGTTGCGTTCGGCGTAGTGCTCCACGTTATCCAGGAAGTCGGTCAATCGCTCGCCGTCCGGGCCATGCCTCATCTTGCCCACCAGCGCCAGCACCGACACCATCGGCGAACGCAGATCATGGGACAGGAAATCCAGCATCTCGGTGCGGGTGCGCATGGCTTGCTTGACATCGGAAATGTCCTTGAGACTGACGATCAACATGCGTCCAGGCTGGTCGCCGGCGTGCACCAGGATCATGTCCAGATAGAGATCCATGCCGCGACGGTTGCGGCACTCTTTCTGCACCCGGCCATCCGCCAGGGCTTCCTGAAGCAACGTGCGCCAGCCGCGATCGCCGGTGAATTCCAGTTCCCGACCAATATCCGCCAGCCCCAGGGTGTCCTGGGCCACCCCCTCGATACTGAGCAGATAGGACGCTTGCGGGTTCATGAACACCACACCGCCACAGGCGTCGGTGATCAGCACCCCTTCGCTCATTTGCGCCAGACCGACCTGGAAGAAGCGGGTCAACGCCTGCTGGCGGTGCTCCTCCCGGCGCAATCGCTCGATGTGTTTTTCCAGCACCTCATAGCGTGGCCCGATGCCGGCCTGATGCGTCTCGGTACGCGCCAGCATGGCGCGAATCCAGTAATCATAGGTATCCGCGTCCAGAGCCTGACGCCAGACCACGGTCAGTTCGTAACGTTTGCCGTCATGACGGAACGGGTAACGGCGGGACAGCTGCCCACGCCAGGCCGAGGCCTCCAGCTGCTCGCCACCGGATACCGGAGCGCCGGCCTGGGCCTGCAACCGCCAGGACCGCACCGGCAGCACCTGATCCAGCATCCGCAACATCCGCGACAACGGCGCCGGTTCGGTGAGGCGGCGGTTCAGGTCACTGTATTCCGCCAGACGTTCCAGGGCGTTGCGCATATAGGCCATGGAGTATTCCAGACGCCGCCAGGTCCACAGCGGATAAGCCACCACCGCGGCGATGGCCGAAGCGGCCGGCGGGAACCAGATCTGCCAAACCGCCAAAAGCGCGTAACAGATTCCCAGCGTGAACAGCAGGGCGCCCAGAATCAGCGGAATACTCCAGCGTGGCAGGAAGAACGGCAACAGCAGCGGCGCCAACAGCGCCAGCACCACCCCCAGAGAGATGGCCCAGGGTCGACTCATGCCCGAGATCATGCGCTCATGGCGCAACCCGTCGAAGATATTGGCGTTGATTTCAACCCCCGCCATCAGATCCCCCTGCCCGGCCATGGGAGTTGGCAGCATGTCGCCCAGGCCCGCGGCGGTGGCGCCGATGAACACGAACTGGTCCTTGATCAATTGATCCGGCACCCGTCCCTCCAGCACATCCACCGCGGAAACGTGGGGATAGGTTCCCGCGCCGCCGGCGAACGGAATGTAACGGGGGTATTTGCGAACATTCGCCAGGCCGACGAAATCGTCGTTCTCACCAGCGGGGAAGCGGTCCTCGGGGATCAGTCCCTCACCTTCCAACATCGCCTGGGTAATGTGCGGCCACCAGGGTTGTCCGATGCCCGAGCGCAGATAAACCGAACGGGCCACCCCGTCGCCATCCAGTTCCAGATCCACATGACCGAGTCCCTGGGCGGCGCGGGCGAAGGGGCCAGCCGGCAGCACCTCGATCAGCTGTCCGCCGGCGCGTAACTGCTCCACGTGCACCGGCAGATACACATTGCCGTTTTCGGACAGTGCCCTGACCAGTGCCTGGTCCGCCGCCGGGCGCGCCCGGTCCGGCTCCGACAGGATCAGATCCATCAGCACCCCGCGGGCGCCCTGCTTGGAGAGTTGGTCAATCAGACGGGCGTGGATGCTTCGATCCCAGGGCCAGCGTCCCACTTCCCGGAGACTGTACTCATCGATACCGACAATAAGAATGTCGCCGGAGGGCTCCATCGGCAGCCGCGGCAACAGGGTGTCGTAGACATAACGATTGAGGAAAGACAGGCCGCCGCTGATGGACAGCAGGATGCACAGGCTCGCCACCACCAACAGCACGGACATGTGCTCAACCAGATAACGGCGCTGGTGGCTATCGAACCCTCTACTCATGAACCCCGAACCTCTTTCCTTGGATACCGCCGGGCGCCTTTGCATGGCATCAAACCGGAGTCATCACTATCCCGATCTACGCCCTTCATTTCCAATGTTTTTTACGCAATGGGCTATCGTGCCGGTGCCGGGAAGCAACGTCGTGGAGAAAGGTCACTGGAGAGGGTGAGCACAAAAAGCGACGGCACCTGGGAAAGGTGGCCGCCATGGACGGTGGCCACCCGAGGCGAGAAGGATCAAAGCGCGAGCAGCAAACCGGCTCCGCCGATGAACAGAAGAGCATCCCAGGGCCAGGCGCCTTTGGATACGGTGGCATCCAGCATCCGCTCCTGGCCGCGTAGCCCCCGCGCATCAATCGCTCTGACCAGCACCTGATAATCGCCGGCCTGGGGTTTGCTTCGCCATTGCGGCTTACTGACCTGCTCACTCCGCAGCAGAACGCCATCGGCATCGAACAGTTCCACCGAATACGCCTCGGCGCCTTCCACCGGCGGCCACTCCGCTCGCAGACCGCGACCGCCCGCCTTCAGCGTCACTTCCGGGGCTGGCAGCAATTTGACCGGCTTGGCCGGCGCCTGGCCGGCGCTGGCCATCGTGCCATACCCAGCAGGTACCGGCGTGGTGCTGCGGGCGGCCGCGACTTCCACTTCACCGTCAACCACTTCACTGAGGGTGACGGCGTCATCGGTGACACGAACGTGGTACTCGGTGCCGCGAACCGCGGTCATCACACCCGGAGTGTACACGCGGAATACGCGGGCATCGGTATCGCGGGGGGTGACGGTGTTGCGGATGGCGCCCCGCTCCAATTGCAAATCCGTGGGCTCGTTGCCGACGTCGACGAAACGCCGGTAATTATTCACCTTGAGCACGGTGCCGGGCTTGACCGCCACTTGGGAATTGTCGGCGAAGCGTACCACCACGCTGCCAGCCTCCCCGGTCTCGATGGTGTCACCAAAGGCGATCTCCGCGCCATTCTCCACCGGCTCCGGATCGTTATTGCCCACCAGCAGCCAGACCTGGCCATTAACCCGCTCGGCACGAGCCGGCACCGGTTGCTCCTTGAGCCAGGCGAGTGGGATCAGAATGACCTTGCCCGGCGACATGCGATAGGGGTCATCCACCGCACTGTCCGCCGCCAACTGGCGCCAACAGAACACCGGGTCCTGAGCGAAGCGCTCACACAGATTCCACAGCGTGTCGCCAGGACGAACCGTGTATTGCCAGTGATCGGCATTGGCATCGGCTTGCGCCGTGGCGGCGATCACACACAGCACCACGGCGGCCAACCAGCGGGAAAGCATAGGCGTTTATTCTTCCATTGGTTCCAGCCGGTAGCCATGCTGGTACACCGTCTTGATGCGATAACCGCGTTCAGGACGGATTTGCAGACTACGGCGGATGCGACTGATGTGGACGTCAACCGTACGGGACTCAATCGGCGTCATGATGCCCCACACCTTTTCCAGCAGGTGTGCCCGGGACATTAATTTGCCTACATTCTGGAACAGATAGCAGGCCAGTTCGTAGTCCTTGTCGGTGAGTTTGACGGCTTCGTCGTCCAGAAAGATCTGTCGCCGGGCCCGGTCTATGGTCCAGGGTCCAACGTTGAGGGTTCCTTGATCATCCATGTCGGCAACACCCGCTCGCCGCCCCAGGGCGGTGAGTCGGGCCAGCAGCTCCGCTTGTTTAACTGGCTTAACCATATAGTCGTCGGCTCCCTGGGTCAGCGCGCCCACGATGGAGGACTCGTCATCGCGTTGAGTGGCGAACAGGACAGGCGTGCGATTGCCACTGGCACGCACTTCCTCGAGAACGGCATAACCACTCATATCGGGCACTTCCCAATCGAGTACCAGGAGGTCGAAGGTGTCCCGTCGCAGCAAGCTCATGAACTCGCGACCGCTGGACAGGTGCATACACGTATGGCCTGCTTCGCGCAGCCAGTGTGTCACCAGCTCGGCCTGGGCCTGGTCGTCTTCTAGGTAGGCGATACGCACCGTTTTTTCTCCATCCTAATGTCGCAAGAGGTTACCGAATCCACTCCGGTATGGCGGGAAAAGATTGTAAAATGCCGCCCCGCTCAACCTCGCTGAAACCCAGGAAAAACGTGCTTTCCACGCCTTTCCCCCCGGGGATAACCGATGTCCGCGCCACCCCCTGACGCGGACCACTGAATGGGCGGGGGCATGCCCTCGCGCCAAGCCGGATCATTATACGTGCCTTGCCGCTCATTCCCAATCGTGGACTCGCCGACGCTGAACCGCTATCATGCGCGTCCGCGCCCCCGGGGTGCCATCGAAAGTGCCATTAAGATCGTTTTCCGCCCGTAGCTCAGCTGGATAGAGCGCTGCCCTCCGGAGGCAGAGGTCAGAGGTTCGAATCCTCTCGGGCGGGCCATATGAAACACAAAAGCCCGCCTCGCGCGGGCTTTTGTGTTTTATCCGGTCTGCTTGAGGACTCTGATTCGAACCTCCGTTCGACACTCGACAGTTTCACCGTCGAGTGGACGCCCAACGGGCGCCCGAAGGGGACGCTCCAGCGGAGCGTATCCATCGTCTCGGCCATTCGCCGCCAAGGCAGCTTCCCACAGCGGCTTCGTAGTTCCCTCCGTGGGAAGCTGGCTCGCCAGCGAATCCAGCGCGGGCTCGTATCCAGGGCCGATCGCTACCAAGGCAGCTTTGTAGCAGCTACCCGGGGGCAATGCATGCCTCAGGGAACAACGGAGCGTATCACTCCTCCTCCAGCAACCGTAACGGGTGCTTGCCATCCACCATTCCCATGAACGGCGGCATGATGGAATAGCCAATCAGCGACCGGAGCTCCGGCGACATTTCACGAACCACCTCTTTGGACAACTCCAGCAGAAAATTCTCCTGTTGCCGCAAATAGGCTTCGCAATACTGACAGGTCACCGCGAGACGGGGCTTTTCGGAACGGTTCTCGCCACCGCCATGCCAGGTCGTCCCCAGGAAAAACAGCACCGAGCCTGCTGGCATGACCGCGGGTATCGCTTCTTCCCACCGTCCCCTGCGCTCCTGTCCCCAGGTGTGACTGCGCGGGATCACCACGGTGGCACCGTTCTCACCGGTGAAGTCGTCGATCGCCCAGATCGTCGCCGCGCCCAACGGCGGCCGTGGCCTTGGCACTTTGTAGAAGCTGTCATCGGCATGCAGAAGCTGCGGTGCCTCCCCGGGCAGAATGTTGATGATCTGGGCCTGGCTGATGAGGTAGTTGGGCAGAAACAGCTTGTCCATCAAACCCAGGATACGGGGATGGTCCGCCAGGGAATCCAGGGCCCGGGTCTTGGAGAAGAGGTCATACACCCGTTGTGTCCGTGCCCCCTCGAAGGTGTTCCTGCCGGTCTTGTCCAATAACGGGGTTATCCGCGAACGGATATCGTCCAGCGTATCCCGGTCCAGCACGCCCTCGATGATGACGTAGCCCTCACGCATCAGGGTCTCGAAGTCCCGGTCGATCTCTGGCGAGCTGCGCTCGGCGGAGGGCCGCAAGGCCTTGTGGCGAGCAGCCAGATCACTGTCCAGCACGCTCAGGTTGGCAATCTTGCGTGGCATGGGCATCTCTCCTTTTGTCATTGTGATGGGCCCGCGATTGATCGCCATGAGCGGCCTCGCGGAATTGAGTTGAATTCAATTCAATGCTGGTTCGATGCGACCGTCAACCCGTATTTGAACTGGATTCCAGGCCTCCACTCTGATTGATCTTTACCCCTGAATCCCCTTGAATGCCCTGGTCGGGCGCCAGTAACCGCCGCCGGCATCGAGCCCCGCTGAATTGGGAGAAGGAACAGGTGGCAGAGAAAAAGACCTCACCGGACCGGTTGATCGCCGCGGCAACCCGGGCCTTGCAACAGGGGGATGGGGATTTCGAAATGAGCACCATCGCCCGCACCGCCGGGGTCTCGGTGGGACTGGCCTATCATTATTTCGGCTCCAAGGCCGGACTGGTCGCCGCCGTCGTCGAACACTTCTACGAAGCCCTCGACAACGAGGTGATGATGGCCCGCTTGCCGGTTTCCGACTGGCTTGAACGGGAACGGCTACGCATTCAGTACAGCGTGGCGTTTCATTATCGCCATCCGCTGGCTGCCGTTATCCTGCAACGCCTGCGCCGCGAGCCATCGGTGATGGCGATCGAACAGCAGCGACTCGAACGGCAGATCGAAGCCGGTGTCGGCAATATGCTTCAGGGACAGAAACAGGGGAGCGTTTCAGCGGAGCTGGATCCCGCCGCCGCCGCCACCTTTACTCTGGCGGGTTCCCGGGCGTTGATTGCCCGGGCCTTGGCCTTGCCGCCCGAGGCGCGCCCCACGGAGCAGACGCTGAGCGAACAAATCTGGGGCCTGGTTCGCCAGGCGACCCGCGCTGGCGGCTGATGATCACGCCTTACAGCGCCGCCCAGGCCCGCTTGAGGTGATAGTTCTCATCCCCAAACAGTAACCCGAGGGCAGTCAACCGCTTGAAATAGTGACCCACATCCAGCTCGTCGGTCATGCCGATCCCTCCGTGCAGTTGCACCGCCTGCTGCCCCACGTAACGGCCAGACTGACACAGCTGCGCTTTCAGCAGTGCGCTGTCCCGGGCATGCGACGGCGACTGGTCCCAGCGATTCGCGGTGGCTTCCAGAAGATGCTCCAAGTTCTTCATGGCAATGTACATATCGACCATGCGGTGCTGCAGCACCTGGAAAGAGGCGATCGGCACACCGAACTGCCGGCGTGTCCGGGTGTAGTCCAGGGTACGGCGCAACAGCGTCTGCATCGCCCCCACTCCCTCCGCCGCCATCATCATGATGCCCTGCTCCAATACCTGGCGCAGCACGCCAGCGCCATGCCCGTCCCGGGTCAGGCGCCGCGCTTCGTCGACGTCCACGGCCGCCAGCGTCAGCCGGGCGCCACGGTGGCCGTCCATGGTGGGGAAACCGGTCACCTCAAGCTCATCGGCCTGGAGCAAAAACAATTCCACCACCGGCCCGGCATCGTCCTCGAAGGTCTGCGCCGACACCACGAAGTGCGTTGCCAGGTCACCGCCGATCACCGCCACCTTCTCGCCCTCCAGGCGCCAGCCACCGTCGATGCGGCGGGCACTGGCAGCCAGATGCTCGGGATTGCCGCGGCTGATGCTTTCCTCCCAGGCCAGCACCGGCATGGCCTGGCCGGCGACCAGTTCGGGCAGCAGACTGTCGGCGGCATCCTGGTTATCCGCCTGGGCAATGGCCTGACCGCCCAGCCCCACCACGCTCAGATAAGGCTCCACCACCAGCGCGGCCCCGAAACGCCGCATCAGTCCAAGCGTATCGGTGATATCCCCGCCGAGACCGCCATGACGCTCGGCGAAGGGCAGACCAAGCCAACCCAGCTCCGCGAACCGTTGCCAATGTTCGCGGTTGTATCCCGGCGCCTTTTCCACCCAGGTGCGGCGTTGGTGAAAGTCGTAATGGGCATTGAGAAATTTGTCGACGCTGTCTTCCAGCATGACGCGGGTGTCGTCGTTAAGAAAAGCCATGGCGCGTCCCTCAGCCCAACAACATCTTGGCAATGATGTTGCGTTGAATTTCGTTACTACCGCCAAAAATGGTGGCGGCCCGGTTGTTGAGATACTTGGGCATCACGGTGAGCGCCTGTTCCGGCCCTTCCGGCGCCACCCCGGCACCGACGGTCAGTGCCGCCAGTTGCAAAGTCAGCGTCGGGCTCCCCTCCATCTCCACCGCCAGCTCGGTGATGCGTTGCAGCGTTTCCATTGCGGTGATCTTGATCATCGAACTCATCGGCCCCGACTCCGGCGACCCTTTTTCCATGGCGGCGAAGCGGCTCTCGGTGGCATCCAGAGCGGCGACCTCCAGATAAAGACGGGTGAAACGCTGCCGAAACACCGGATCGTCACTCAGCACGCCACCGAAGCCGTCACCGAGTTCAGCGGCCCGTTCGCGGATCCGGTTCAGTTCCATGTCAAACTGGGCGGCAAAAGACGCACTGCCACCGCGCTCGTGTTCCAGCAGATACTTGGCCACCGCCCAGCCCTGGTTCTCCTCTCCGAGACAGCAATCCAGTGGCACCTCGACGTTATCGAAGAACACGTCGCACTGTTCGGGGAAGCCGTCCAAACCAATGATCGGCCGGATTTCCAAG
This sequence comes from Alcanivorax xiamenensis, assembly GCF_009846745.1. NCBI lineage: Bacteria > Pseudomonadati > Pseudomonadota > Gammaproteobacteria > Oceanospirillales > Alcanivoracaceae > Alcanivorax > Alcanivorax xiamenensis. Next base: position 11,797 of record NZ_AQPF01000021.1, read on the forward strand.
CCCGGGCGATCGAGACGATCAATCAGAAAGAAGCTGATGCCTTGTTGCGGCTTTCCTTCGTTGCTGGTGCGCACCAACAGAAACATGCGATTGGCATGGTGGGCATAGGTGGTCCAGGTCTTGCTGCCGTTGATGACGTAGTGATCGCCGTGGCGCTCGGCACGACAGGCCAACGAGGCCAGATCCGAGCCCGCATTGGGTTCGGAGTAGCCCTGGGCCCAGAAGTCCTCCCCCGAGGCGATACCCGGCAAAAAACGGCTCTTCTGTTCGTCGGTGCCGAACTTCATGATCGCCGGGCCGACCATACCCAGCCCCTGAGGCAGCAGTCTCGGCACACCGGCGACCCGGCACTCCTCCTCGAAAATTCGTTTCTGTTCGCGGCTCCATCCGGGACCGCCGTACTGCTCCGGCCAGGACGCCGCCGACCAACCACGCGCGTGCAGCTTGCGATGCCAGCGCATGCACTGGTCGAACGGCGGAAAGAAACTGGTCATCTTGCGTCCGGCTTCCCGAATCGATTCATCCGCCTCCTGTTCCATGAAGGCACGGACCTCCTGACGAAAGACCTGAAGATCCACTGAATTGGTTTCCATGGTTTGCTCCGGCAAGGGGCGCCACCCGCGAGCGCGCCCCGGCTTGATCAAAGACCGTAGGTGCTGACGTCCACCTTGGAGAAGGTCTCCCGCCAGTACAAATCGGCCAGCGCCTCCGCGTTATCCACGCCTTCCACCAGCTTGACCCACTTGGTCAGCAGCGGCCGGAATTCATCGACCATTTTCCCGGCGTCGTCGATACCGTGACGTTCCACGTAGTTCTTGACGATGGTATCGACGTCCTTACGCACGAAGGCACGGGTGGCCGCCACCAGCGCCTCGTTCGGCTGGTGTACGGTTATGCCGTTGCCGCTCGCGTCCCGCACCTCCTTCGCCGCGCCGAGCTGGTAGTCCCAGCTGCCCTTGGCGGAAATAACCGTGGACGCTTTCAGAACCTGTGCTCGCTGTTCTTCACTGAGCGATTTCCAAACGGCTTTGTTGACGTTGTTCACCCCCACCGCCGCGTACATGCCGCCGGGCACGCCCACGGTCACATCTTTCACCACCTCGCGCAGATTGAAGATGTCCATTTCCACGGTGGAGCTCATCGTGCAGTCGATCACGCCCTGACTGAGCCCCTCATAGGCGTCGCTGATGGACAACGTCACGGGGGTGGCATTCATGGCCTCCGCCCAACGGGCCCACAGGGCACCCGCGCTGCGCAGGCGCGCGCCCTTCAGCTGCTCCTCGGTGGCGATCGGCTTGGTGCACAGCAGAGCATAGGGCGGCGTCGACATGCTGCCATTGAAGACCTGGTTCTGCTCCGCCATTTCCTTCTGGCAACCCTCACAATGATGGAAGACATACTCGGACATGGCGCCCACGTAGGCCGGCCCCACGTGGCTGTCGGGAACGCCCTGCAGCTCGTCCAGCATGGTCAGTTCGGTAATCAGATTGGTATAGGGAAACTCAGAAGGGAAATAGGAAATCAGAAGGAACCCCGAATCCGCCATGCCATCACGGACCCCGGCGGACGTTTCCTTGAAACTGAGCAATGACATGGGAAACACTCGCGCCTTGAGATCACCGCCGGACAGTTCTTCAAGCCGCTTGGCGTAGGCTTCACCGGCGTTGGCACCGATCGACTTGGGAGGATACCCCATGGCGTAGGTCAAGGTTCGGGCTTCGGCGACGCCGAAAGTGATAGCTCCCGCGCACAGGGTCAGCGCGGCCATGGCCGCACGTCGTGGCTGTATCATCATTATTATTCTCCTAGCATTTTCAAATCCGAAGCAGGCCAGCTCCGGTCATGGTGGCCTGGCCAACAGACCAGACCGATGCGGCTTGGAACCTGTTTAAACAGGTTCTTACAAGCCGTATTCACTCACGTCCACTTTGGAATAAGTCTCCCGCCAGTAGATTTCCGCCAGCTCTTCCGGGCTGCTGACGTCTTTTACCAGCTTGACCCATTTCGACAGGATCGTCTGGAACGCCTTGATGCTTTGCTCGGCGTTATTCACCCCTGAACGGGACTGATAATTGCGGGCAATGGTCTTCATGTCCTCGACAATGAAACGCTGCGATGCCTGTTGCAGGCCCTCGGCAGGCTCATGCACTTTGATCCCTTGCTCCGGCGCGGCCTCGAGTTCCTTGGTGGCACCCACCTGATAGTCCCAACTGATAATGGCGCCGAAGGTGGCGGAAGCACGCAGCACCTGTTCACGCTCCCTTTCAGTCAGTTCCCGCCAGACTTCGCGGTTGAAGTTGTTGACACCAGTGCCACCAAAAACACCACCCGGCACACCAGCGGTGACGTCACTGACCACTTCGGAAAGGCGGAAGATATCCAGATCCACGCTGGAGCTTATCGAACAATCCAGAACACCCTGATTGAGCGCTTCATAGGCATCGCTGACGGATATGGTCACTGGCGTTCCACCCACCGCCTGTGCCCAGCGTGCCCATTGTGGGCCGGCACTGCGTAACCGCTTGCCTTTGATATCGGCCAGACTGGCCACCTTCTCGTTGCACAGCATCATGTAGGGCGCGCTGGCGGAAGCACCGGTGAACACCTGATTCTGCGCGGCGAATTCCGTGACACACTCAGGGCAATGATGGAACAGATACTCTGACATGGCGCCGACATAGGCGAGCCCCGCATGACTCGGCGCCACGTCATCCAGTTCCAGCAACATGGTGAGTTCCGAGATCAGATTGGTGTTGGGAAACTCAGAGGGAAAGTAGGAAAACAAGACAAACCCCGAGTCCGCCATACCGTCACGGATCCCCGGCGCGGCCTCACTGAAACTCAACAAGGACATTGGAAATACTTTAACGCTGAGGTCACCGTTGGAAAGCGCTTTGAGTGCCTCGGCATAAGCCAACGCCGAATTGGAGCCGATGGAGTTCGGCGGATAGCCGGTGGCGTAGCTGATGGTACGAGCGAATGTCGGCGTCGCAGCGGTCGCGCCGATCACAAAAAGCGTGGCGATAAAGAAACGTTGTGCATAAGCGCGTATTGGCATGATGTCACTCTCCCTAATCGCGGCCAGCCAGAAGCCAATCCGCCGCCGATGTTCTTGTTGGTTTGGCCAGCCGCTACAAAATCACTCATCTCTGACGGGCTCACCGGATCAACCGATACGGCGCCCACGGTCACCCCAGTGGGCCTCCTTGAGCTTGTATTTGAGAATCTTGCCGGCACCGGAAAGTGGCATCTGATCAACAAATTCAAAGCTTCGGGGGCACTTATAATTGGCGATCAGTGTTTTGCAGTGAGCCACGATATCCGCCTCGGAAATCTCCGCCCCTCCGGCTGGAACGATGACCGCGTGCACCCGCTCGCCCCACTTTTCATCCGGCACGCCGATCACCGCGCATTGCGCGATGGCTGGCATGCGCAGCAAGGCGTCTTCCACCTCCACCGAGTAAACGTTTTCGCCGCCGGTCACCACCATGTCCTTGATCCGGTCCACCAGGAAAACGTATCCGGCGTCATCCATGTAGCCGGCATCGCCGGTATGCATCCATCCTCGGCGTAATGCCTCCTCGGTCTGCTCCGGCTTATTCCAGTAGCCCCGCATCACCATCGGGCCACGGGCGACGATCTCGCCCACCTGGCCGCGTGGGACCTCGTTATCTTCACCGTCGACCACGCGCACCTCCGCCATATGCGCCGGCAACCCGGCCGCCATTAACTTATCGGCGTAAGCGGCGTCGCTATGGCAATAATCCGGGAGAATGCAGACCACCGGTGAGAGTTCGGTCATACCGTAGAGCTGCAGGAAGGACGCCTCCGGCCAGGCGGTCATGGCCTTCTTCAACAGCGTGCTGTCGATGGGTGACGCGCCATACATCATGCAGCGCAGCGAAGAGAGATCGAATTCCGGAAAGCGCGGGTGCGCTAGCACCGCGCGCATCATGGTCGGCACCAGGAAGGTTTCCACCACTCGTTCCCGCTGAATGGCGCTCATGACCGCCACCTCTTCGAACCGGGGCACGATCACGTGGGTGCCCAGCCGCAGCGTCAACTGCAGGATCAGCCCCACTCCGGCCACATGGAAGAAGGGGGCCGAATGTAATCCCACCACACCGTCCCCACGGCATGCGAGCATCACCGCTCCGATCGAGCAGGTGTAAAGATTGGCGTGGCTGAGCATCACGCCCTTCGGTGCTCCGGTGGTGCCGCCGGTGTACAGAATGCAGGCCAACTGATCGCCGCTGCGTCCGGCGTCGTCCACGGGATCGGTCCCGGCCATCAGCCCGGCAAGACTCAACATGCCCTCGGGACAGGTTTTTTCTCCGACGTACACCACCGTCTCAAGCGATTTTGACCGAGCCCGCACTTCGTCGATCAACGGCACGAACTCGTCGTCGACAAACAGAATCCGGGTGTCGCAGTCGTCCAGTGAGTAGGCGATCTCAACCGGACTCCATCGAATATTGACGGTATTGAAGACACCGCCTGCCCAGAGCACGCCAAACACAAACGTCACATAATGATCCGAATTCAGGGCCAGAATGCCGGCACGATCGCCGTCCTCCAGACCCAGGTCTTTCAATACCGACGCCAGCGTCGCTACCTGGCGTACCAGATCCCGATAGGTTGAGCGGCGATCGGCGAATACCAGGGCTTCCCGCTCGGGACACTCGCGCAAAGCCTTGTGTAGCGGCTGTGTCAAATACATGGAAATCTCCACCCAGAAAGGGAACAGCAGGCGCGCATTATTGAGGTAGCGGAGCAAAGATTGCTTCGTCCGAACCGACTATTCCAACGCACTGCCTTTCTCAGCGTGCGTACTGCTCACGGAGCGTGCGTTTGAGCAGTTTTCCCGCGGTATTCTTCGGCAGAGCCTCAACAAAATGCACCGCCTTGGGCACTTTGAACGGAGCCAGATGCTGCCGCGCGTGATCGATCAGAGCGACGGCATCGGCGGCTTTGCCTTCTTTTACCACAACGACGGCGACAATCGATTCAATCCACTTCTCGTGGGGCACCCCGATCACCGCCACCTCCGCCACCGATTCATGGCCATACAGGGCTTCCTCGACGTCGCGGCTGGCCACCAGCACGCCGCCGGTATTCACCACATCCTTGATGCGATCGACGATGTACAGGTAGCCCTGCTCGTCCTGGTAGGCGAGATCGCCGGAATGAAACCAACCGCCCTTGAAGGCTTCCTCTGTTTCCTCGGGCTTGTCCCAGTACGCCACCATCAGATGCGGCGAGCGATGCACGATCTCTCCTTGTTCGCCCGGCGCGCAATCCTCCAGAGTGCCAGGTTTGACCACCCGGGTTTCCACAGAGGTCAGAGGGCGGCCGCAAGAGCTCGGCCGGTCGGCATGCTCATGGGGTTCCAGCACCGTCGCCATGGGAGCGATTTCGCTTTGCCCATAGCAATTGAACAGACGCCCTTGCGGCAGACGTTCCGCCAGTTCATGGACAATCGGCTCCGGCATAATGGAAGCGCCGTAGTACAGGTTTTCCAGCGTACTCAGGTCACGGCGGTCAAAATCCGGGTGACGCAACAGGCCGATCCATACCGTTGGCGGGGAGAAGAATGACGTGATCTTCTGCTCTTCGATCAGAGCCAGAACCTGGTCCGGAACCGGTGCGTCAATAAGGTAATTGAATGCTCCACATAGCAGGCTGGGCATCAGAAAAACGTGCATCTGCGCCGAGTGATACAGAGGAAGCGCCGCCAGACCGCGATCTTTTCCGCTAATGTCCAGATGCAGCAGGCAAGACTGATATTCCGCCATGAGAGACCGATGCGTATGCATGGCTCCTTTGGGATCGGAGGTGGTACCCGAGGTATAAAGAATCTGTACCACATCGTCATCGCTGAGTGCGATATCCGGCGCCGTCGCTTCGCCACGTCCCTGGGCCAACGCCAGAATATCCACACCTTCAGCCAAGGCGCCACGGCGTAGGGAACCGTACAGCTCGACACCGAGATCATTGCGCACCGCTTCCACGTTGGCCGCCAGGCTGTCGTCGCAAAACAGGGCACGGGCGCCGGACTGATTGCAGATGTAGGTCAGTTCACGCTGGACCAGCCCGTAGTTCACCGGCACGTGAATCAGGCCGGCCCGGGCGCAAGCCAGCCAAAGCAGAACATAGGCGTCGGAATTCTTGCCATAGGCGGCGACGCGATCCCCTTTTTGTAATCCCCGCGCCAGCAAACCATTGGCCACCCGGTTGGCGGCAAGATCCAGCTCTTGATAAGACCAGATACGGTCCTCGAATTGCAGCGCCGGCGCCGCGGGTTGCCGGCCGGCGGATCGGCGCAGGGCGTCGCCAATGGTGTTGCGAATGGCCACCTGAACAGAGTCAGAAAGGTCGTATTGTTTTGTCATCGGGTTCTTCCCTGTTGTTATCCGTCATCAGTAAGTAGCGGCGCGCCCGGGCATGGCGCGCCGCGCGCAGGCCTACCCCATAATACGAGGCAGAAACAAAATAAAGTCCGGCACGCTCATCAGGAAGATCAGCACAAAAAGATCCATGATCAGGAACCAGAAAATGCCTTTGAAGATCGAGGTGGTGGAGGCCAGATTACCCACCACCCCTTTTATCACGAACACGTTCATGCCAATCGGCGGCGTGATCATGCCGATTTCCAGCAACTTGGTGAGCACCACGCCAAACCAAAGAAGACTCAAGTCGGCGGCACCGATAATCGGCAGAACGATGGGCAGGGTCAGCAGCATGGCGCCAATCGGCTCCAGGAACATGCCCAGCAGCAGATAGATCAGCACGATCATCACCAACACCATGAAAGTACTGGCACCGCCACCAATAACCAGAGAGGACAGATAATCACCGGCGCCGGACAGCGCCAGGAAACGGGTCAGCAGGCTCGCGCCCACGGCGATCACCATCAAGGCGCCGGTGGTAAGCAGCGTTTCCAGAATTGCGTTGCGAAACCGCTCCCAGGTCAGGGCCTTGCGCATCCAGGCAACGATACAGGCGAGGAACGCACCGACGGCACCGGCTTCGGTGGGCGTGAAAATGCCGCCGAACAGACCGCCGAAAATACCGACCATGATCAGGATCACCGGCCAGGTTTCCTTCAGCGCCGCGATCTTTTCCTTTTTGGAAACCTCTTCCCTGACATCCGGAGCCAGGGAGGGGTTCAGCTTCACCCTTATCATCACCACCAGAATGTAGCCCACGGTGGTCAGAATACCGGCACTGATGCCGCCCAGAAACAACCCGGTGATTGGCACCTGCGCGATGATACCGTAGAGAATCATGATGATGGACGGCGGGATCAGCGCACCGATGGTACCTGCCACCGCCACCGTGCCGGTGGCCAGCTCCGGGTGATATTTATGGCGGATCATTTCCGGCACCGCGATACGTCCCATGGCCGCGGAGCACGCCACGGAAGAGCCTGACACCGCGGCGAAGCCGGCGGAACCGAAAATCGATGCCACCGCCAAACCACCGGGGATCGACGCCAGCCATAGTCGTGCCGCCCGGAACAGTCCCTGGGTCAACTGGGCGTGGAAACAGATGAATCCCAATAGCAAGAACATCGGAACGGAGCTGAGCACCCAGTTGGCGGCGAACTGGTAGGGGATCAGCCCCAGGGAACCCCAGGCCACACCCCATCCCATCAGATACCACAGACCACCGAAGGACACGCCAATCAGCGCCATGCCTATCGGCACTCGCAACCCGATCAAGACCAATAGCAGGGCCAGACCGGTCAAACCAATTTGTACGTCACTCATCGCCGGTCTCCTAATTCGCGTCAGAATGATGGCTCGACGCTAGCGGCATCTCGTCTGGCTGCACGCGCTCGTCATCCAATCCGGATTTCAAGCCGAACAAATAGACAATGAATTTGTAAAAAAGAACCAGGGTCATCAGACCAATGCCCACCGGCAGGACAAAGTAGGTTTGCCAGACGGCGATACTGGCGTCGCCCTGCACCACCGAAGCGTTGATGGCGTGCTTGGAAAGCGCCTCACTCCAGGTCCGCACCGTGAGGAAGGCGAACACCACGCCGGAAAAGGCCAGCGCCCATCCTTCCAGGTGTTTCTGAACGATTTTCGGCAACCGTTCAGTAACCACTTCCACGGTAATATGGGCGTTCTTCTGTTCGGCATAAGCCAACGGCACGAAAGCCGCGACGATCATGTAGTAGTGAGAGACGATGGTGATGGTTCCCGGTATCGGTGTACCGAAAACATAGCGACCGATAACGTCAAAGGTGACATGCAACATCATCAATGCGATGGCGAGGCCACCGATAACGGTCATGAGATTGGTAATTTTGGATAACCAACGACCCAATGCATACATAGGACAACTCCTCACTGGATCGGCAGATCGTTTTTTGCTGTTGTTGTTATCCAGGCCATACCGCGACTCCTGTATTTTCCGGCGCCGTTCTGACAAGACACCACATAATTATTATTACGCTTTTGTACCATGCCGGCCCTCTGGGTAAGATGGCGGCAATTGACAGAAGCTGGACAAAGTTGCTGCCCACGAAAAGGCACCTCCTCTTCTGCGCCATGCCTGTTCCATGAGCCACTCGGGCCGGATTGAAATGACCCGGGTTCAAACGCCAATTGGATAAAGTTTATTGATTTAATTTCTCTTTTTTGCACGCAAAGAGAAAAACACCAAAGGCTTATCGATTGGTGCTTCGAGTGTAAGAGGCGGTTTGTCAGGGGATCATCGTCGGTTCCGACGAAGTCACAAAGTTGCGGACATCCAGAGAGAGGGGATAAAAAGGAACCCCGCGCCCGGTCTCCTGAGAGACACCGATGGGACGGTTGGCCTGCATACGGACGCGGAATTCAAGGTAAACGTTAAATCAGGATCTCACCGCTTCACGCCGGGGACGATAACCGGTGAATTGCTCACGTAGCTTGGTCTTCAGAAGCTTCCCGGTGGCGGTATGCGGCAGTTCGTCGACGAACACGATATCGTCCGGCAGCCACCACTTCACCACTCGTTCCGCCAGATGCGCCATGATCTCGTCTTCATCAACCCGCGCACCCGCGCGCTTCACCACTACCATCAGCGGACGTTCCTGCCATTTCTCATGGGGAATGGCGATCACCGCGGCTTCCGCCACGCCGGGATGGGAAAAGGCGGCGTTTTCCAAATCCATGGAGGAAATCCACTCTCCTCCGGACTTGATAACGTCCTTGGCCCGGTCCACCAATTGCAAATAGCCATCCGGATCCATGGTGGCGATATCACCGGTAGGGAAATAGCCCTCACCATCAAGCGCCCCACCCCCTTCGGCCCGGAAGTAGCCACTGGCGATCCAGGGGCCGCGAATATAGAGATGGCCGGAATGCACGCCATCCCAGGGCTGCGGCTCGCCCTCATCGTTGACGATCTTGATGTGCACGCCCCAGATGCCGCGCCCCTGCTTCACCTTGAGCTCATCCAGGCCATCGCGATCCAGATCATCGTGTTTGGGCAAGGGCCGGTTGACCACGCCCAGCGGACTGGTTTCAGTCATGCCCCAGCCCTGAATCACCTGAGCTCCGAGCTGCGTCTCCAGCCGCCGCACCATGGCCCGGGGCGGCGCGCTGCCACCAATGCCGATGGTGTCGAGACACAGTTCCTTCTCCAGATCCAGTTCCGGATGGGCATCAAGGTACTGGAAGAACATCAACCACACTGTCGGCACCGCCTGGGAAAACGTCACGCGCTCGTCACGCATCAACGGATAGAGATGCTCACCGTCCAGATGTTCGCCGGGCAGAACCATTTTCGCGCCGACCATGGCCGCCACGTAGGGCATGCCCCAGGCGTTGGCGTGAAACATCGGCACCACCAACAGCAAGGTCGATCGGGCGCTGACATTGAAGGCATCCGGCGCCATCGCCATCAGCGAGTGCAATACGGTGGAACGATGGGAGTACAGCACCCCTTTCGGATTGCCGGTAGTGCCGGAGGTATAGCACAGACTGGAAGCGGTACGCTCGTCGAACTCCGGCCATTCAAATTCAGCGCTGGCGGCTTCCACCAGGTCTTCGTAACAGAGCAGGCCGGGAATATCGGCGTCGGGCATGTTGTCGCGATCAGTAAGCGCCACGAAATGCTCGATACTTTTGAGTTTCGGTACCAGTTTCTCCACCAGCGGCGCGAAGCTGATATCAAAAAACAGCACCTTGTCCCCGGCGTGGTTGAGAATGTACTCCACTTGTTCGGGGAACAGACGGGGGTTCACCGTATGCAGCACCGCACCGGACCCGGAAACCCCGAAATAAAGCTCCATGTGACGCCAGGTGTTCCATGCCAGGGTACCAATCCGATCACCGAATTCGACGCCCAGCTCGTTCAGAACGTTGGCGACCTGTTTGGCGCGATGGGCGATCCGCCGGTAATTGGTACGATGAATAGGCCCCTCAATGCTGCGCGAGACAATTTCCTGATCAGGATGGAAAGTGGCCGCGTGCTCGATGAGCGAGGAAATCAATAGCGGCTTGTCTTGCATCAGACCCTGCATGGATACCTCCTTTTGTTATTCGTTATACCGTTCGTCCACCGAACGGACCCCGCAAGCCGGCATACCCCGGCCCGCGGGGAGATCAGCGCGTCCGGAATCAGAGGCGCTCGACGATGGTCACGTTGGCCAGACCGCCGCCTTCACACATGGTCTGCAGACCATAGCGTTTGTCGCGCTTTTTCAGAGCATGCAACAGCGTGGTCATCAGCTTGGTGCCGGAACCGCCCAGCGGGTGCCCCAGGGAAATGGCGCCGCCGTTCACGTTCAGGCGGTCGGCGTCGGCGCCCAGCGTTTTCAGCCAGGCCAGCGGTACCGGCGCGAAGGCTTCGTTGACTTCGAAAAGATCGATGTCATCAATGCTCATGCCCGCTTTCTTCAGCGCCCGCTCGGTGGCTGGAATCGGCGCTTCCAGCATGATCACCGGATCGTGACCGATCACGGTCAAATGGTGAATGCGGGCCATGGGCTCCAGCCCAAGGGCTTTCAGGCCACGCTCGTTGACCACCATGACACCGGACGCACCGTCACAGATCTGGCTGGCGGTGGCGGCGGTGATACGCCCGCCTTCCTTCAGCAATTTGACGTTCTGAATGCCTTCCAGAGTGGCGTCGAAGCGAATGCCTTCATCCACATCATGGGTTTCGCCGTCACCGGCACCATCGACGCTGCGAACCGGCAGCGGCACGATTTCGTCCTTGAAGTCACCAGCCTCGGTGGCACGCCTGGCACGCTCATGGCTAAGCAGGGCAAAGCGATCCAGCTCGTCCTTGGCCAGGTCGTACTTCTCGGCCATCATCTCAGCGCCCATGAACTGGCTGAAATCCGGAATATCCGGGTAGCGTTCCTTCATCGCCGGGCTGAAGTAGTGCCCGAGCCCCTGCTGACGCGCCAGAGAGGACGGCGACCCCATGGGAACCCGGCTCATGGATTCCACGCCGGCGGCGATAACGATGTCCTGGGTGCCGGACATCACCGCCTGGGCAGCGAAATGCAATGCTTGTTGGGAGGACCCGCACTGACGGTCCACCGAGGTGGCCGGCACCGATTCCGGCAGGCGCGAGGCCAGCACCGCGTTACGGGCCACGTTGTTGGACTGTTCACCAGCCTGGCCGACGCAGCCCATGATCACATCCTCGATCAGAGCCGGGTCCGCATCGGCGCGATCCAGCAGGGCATTGAGCACCTGGCCGGCCAGATCGGCGGGGTGCCAGCCGGAGAGACGGCCGCCGCGGCGGCCACCCGCGGTGCGGGCCGCGGCAACGATATAGGCTTCACTCATGTTTTGATCCTTCCTGCGGCGTGCCGCCCGATACGAACGGCACCGATTGATTGAATTCTCAAAGCGTGGCCGGGCGGGAGCACCGTCCGAAGCGACGATTTTCCCGCCCTTGCCGGCTCACCGTGGCGCCATGCGGATGGCACCGTCCAGGCGCACACTCTCACCGTTGAAGTAACCATTGACGATCATGGTTTCCGCCAACTGGGCGAATTCATCGGGGCTGCCCAGCCGTTTCGGGAACGGCACCGAGGCGGACAGGGACTGTTTCACGTTTTCCGGCAAACGGGCCAGCAGCGGGGTTTCGAAGATTCCCGGCATGATGGTGTTGACACGGATGCCCTCGCTCATCAGATCACGGGCCATGGGCAGCGTCATGCCCACCAGGGCGGCCTTCGAGGCGGAATAGGCGGTCTGCCCGATCTGACCATCCTGAGCGGCCACCGAGGCCGTGTTGATCATCACTCCTCGCTCGCCATGCTCCAGCGGATCCAGGGACAACATGCCCTTGGCCGCCTTGGCGGAACAGCGGAACGAACCGACCAGGTTGATCTGGACAATGCGATTGAACTGGTCGATCGGATAATGATTGGTGGAGCCGTCTTTCTTGTCCCGGCCGGCGGTCTTGGCGGAACCCCCGATGCCGGCGCAGTTCACCAGGATGCGCTCCTGGCCAATGGCGGCACGGGCCTTTTCGAAGCCCTGGTCCACGGACGCGTCATCGGTGACGTCCACCTTGCAGAACACGCCGCCCAGTTCGGCCGCCAGGGCCTCGCCCTGCTCTTCGTTAACGTCGAACAGCGCCACCCGCACCCCATGGGCGGCCAGACGCCGGGCAGTGGCCGCCCCCAGGCCGGAAGCCCCACCGGTAATCACTGCGCTCACGGAAGAATCCAGTTTCATAGGAAATCCTTCAATTAACTCATATAAGGAATGGCAACGGCGCCGGAGCGGTTCCGAGAACACTGCATCGCAATGACCACTGAAATTCCAGGAATTATTCAGGCTCTGACGGTGTACGTTCGTTCTCTTTTCGATACCACGGCATGACCGCGCCGCTGCCTGCCTGTTCAGGCTCTAAAAGGCTAGGAGAGTGCACCGACACTGGATATCGTCTAAATGGACGAAACAGTGCAAGGCCTTTGATATTTATGGAATAAACAGAAATAAGGCCCTGGCTTTCCCGTCTGATCCCTGGCGAAAACTGCCGGTTCAGGTTGGCAAAATCTCGCCACCTGACCCGGTTCATTGACAACCCCTTGCCACCCCCCTACAAGTAACCGCACTGGCTTGAACATAAGCTCCCACGGCTGTAGGTTTCAGGATACCCTTTGGTAGGTGCGGGAATTGGCAAGAATCAGCCGGAAGGTAGCAGGTACCAGAGAGCGGCAAGATCGGCTCGGGAGCCGCTCGACTCTCTGCTCACCGCGTTTCACCCGCACTGTGCCCTGGCAGCAATAAAGCCATAACAACAAGAACCGATGGTTGCATCGGCTCGGTTCACCCTTGAGGTAGGCTTCCATGAAGACGTCGAGCTATCTGCTTTCCACGAGGACGTTGCTCAATAGCAAGCTGAGCCCGCCCACGTCGCATTCTTCACAGGTTACCCGTACCCGCATCCGTGACTCCGTGGTGGGCGCCAGCGCCGCCAAGCTGGTGTTATTCCAGGCGCCGGCGGGCTTCGGTAAATCCACACTGATGGCGCAATGCCTGGAACGGTTTGAATCCGAGGGTGTGGCCACCGCATGGCTGACCCTGGACGATGCCGACAACGACATCCAGCGCTTTCTCTCCTGTGTCGAGGCGGCGATCTCTTCGATGATGGCGTTGCCCCAGGAGCCGGAGCGCGGCCTGCATTCGAGCAAGTCGCCCGGCGACACCGCTCTGGAGCTGGTGACCAGTCTGGCCGCCGAACATGCGGCCTTCGCCTTGTTCCTGGATGATTTCGAACGGATTCACGAGCCCACCGTGCTGGGGTTGGTGCGAGAAATCATTGATCACCTGCCCCATAATTGTCGTCTGGTGATCGGCTCCCGCAGCGTGCCGGAACTGGGCCTGGGCCGACTGCGCGCCCGTGGACGGTTGCTGGAAATCGACTCCGAGCTGATGCGTTTCTCCAAGGAGGAAACCCATCATTTTCTCAATGGCTGCCGCCAACTGTCGCTGTCACTGGACGACCTCGGCCATATCCACGACAAAACCGAAGGCTGGGTGGCGGCGCTCTGGCTCGCCTCCCTGGCATTGGAGCACCATCCGGCACCGGCGGAGTTCATTGCCGGCTTCTCCGGCGAGAATCGCGCGGTGGCCCACTATCTGGCCGAGGACGTGCTCTCTCAGCAACCACCGCGGGTCAGGAATTTCCTGTTGCGCACCAGCATTCTGCGCTACATGAGCGTGCCATTGTGCAACGCCCTGTTGCCGGACACCGACAGCGAATCACTGATCAACCTGCTCAACGAGGCCAACATTTTCCTGGTGCCGATTGAAGGCCAGGAACGGTTGTACCGCTATCACAGCCTGTTCGCCGATTTCCTGCGCGCGCAATTGGAGCAACACCTGCCTCAGGAAGTCCCTTATCTGCACCGTGCCGCCTCACACTGGTTCGAGGACCAGCACCGCCCGGTGCCGGCCATTGATCATGCCCTGGAGGGCAAGGATTACCGCCGCGCTCTGGAACTGCTGGCGGTGCACGGTGAAGAGCTGCTGGCCCAGGGACGCATGCGTCTATTGGCGCGCTGGTTCGACACCATCCCGGCGGGGCGCCTGGATGGCTTTCCGCTGCTGCAGGCGATCCATGTCTGGGCTCTGTGTTTCACATCCAGCCCGCGCAAGGCCATGGATTTGCTGCAGCGTACCGGCCTGGAAAACTCCCGCGATCCGCAAATCCGCCCCCATGTGCTGGCGCTGCGCCCGTCCATTCTGGCGATCATGGACGACTTCGAGGAAGCCTACCGGATCGGCCGCGAAGCCTTGAAGCAACTGCCCAATGGCGACCCTTTCGCCGACACCGCGCTGGTCAATACCGTGGCCAATGCCTATTCGGTGATGGGCGAGTATCAGGAAGCCCGGCAGTTACTGGACGGTGCCCGCGACGTCCAGGGTGTCTACGAAAGCGCCTTCAACGCCATGTATTCCGAATCCGTGGAAGGCATCATCGATCTGCAGGAAGGCCGCCAGCGCCAGGCCGCCGCCCGCTTCCGTCTCGCGGTGGGCATGACCCGGGCGCGTGGCGCCTTTTCCTTCAGCGGCACCACCGGCAATGCCTGGGCCGGCGTACTGCATGCCAGCGCCGTCTACGAATCCAATGATCTGCCACAGGCGGCTCGGTTGCTCAACGTCTATGTGCCGCTGGTGCGCGATATTGGTTTGCCGGATCACATGATCCTTGGCGACGTGATGCTCTCCCGTATCGCCTTTCATGAGGGGGACCTGGATAAGGCGTTCCAGATTCTGGCCTCCCTGGAACTGACCGGACACCGACGCCAACAGCCCCGCGTGGTCGCCACGGCGCGCCTGGAACGGGCCCACCTGATGTTGCTGCAGGGCGACGAAGAGGCTTCCCTGGCCGAGCTGGAGCGGGCCGACGACCCGCAGGTATGGGACCGGGTGAAGGGACTGCGGCTGCTGGCCAACGATCTGGAAACCGCGCAAATCGGCCGGTTACGTTGGGAAAGTCTGGTCGGCGACGCCAGTATCGCGGTGGAGAAGCTGCGCCAGGCGATCGCCGAAGCGGTGAACGACTCCCGTTACCGCCGCGCCTGCAAGCTGCGCCTGTTCCTGGCGGTGGCGCTGCAGCGCAAAGGACAGTTGCGCGGCGCCCTGGAAGAAATGGAAAAAGTACTCAAGGAAGCCTGCCGCGAAGGTTATTTCCGTCTGATTCTGGACGAAGGCCCACGGGTGGGCGCGCTGGTGGTGCATCTGCAGTCCGATACGCTCGAACGGAAACAGGATCGCCGCGAGCCTCTGTTCGCCGAATACCTGCAGCAGCTGCTGCAAGGGTTTGGTCCCACCGTCTTCAACGCTTACCCACCGGTGGAAGACGCACAGGCATTGCTGCTGCCCGAACCACTGACACGCAAGGAAATCCGCGTGCTCAAGCTGCTCGCGGAAGGGCATTCCAACAGCGCCATGGCGGAAAAGCTGTTTGTTTCCGACAGCACCATCCGTACTCATTTGCGCAACATCAATGCCAAGCTCAACGCCAGCAACCGCACCGAGGCGGTGGCCATCGCCCGCAAGGCCGGGGTGGTTTAGAGCCACCGTCGGTTGAATCGAGGGCGGTGAGCCACGGGGGCTCCGCAAATTCGGGAGGCCGGACCATCACAGCTGTATTCGCTGGCAAGCCAGCTTCCCACAGAGAGACTATTGAGCCGCTGTGGGAAGCTGGCTTGCCAGCGAATGAGCATTGTAAACGGGCAGGTCCAAAGCTGCGGGGCAACAGTGGACCGCCAGCTACCCCAGTACCAGAAAGGCGCGGAAGTCATTCACGTTGGTATGGGTGGGGCCGGTGACCACCAGGCCGCCCAGGGCCTGAAAAAAGCCGTAGGCGTCATGGTCGGCCAGCGCCTGGTGACCATCCAGCTGGCGTGTCCGGGCTTCGGCCATCAAACCGGGGTGGTACACTGCGCCGGCGTTATCCTCGGTACCGTCGATACCATCGGTATCACCAGCCAGAGCGTGAATGCCGGGCACGTCGTCCAGATTCAAAGCCGCCCCGAGCAGAAACTCCGCATTGCGACCGCCCCGCCCCTTGCCGGTCACGGTGACCGTGGTTTCGCCGCCCGATAACAACACCAGGGGCAGTCGCAAACCGCCGAACCCGCCGCCACGCCGGGCCTGATGAGCCAACTCCGCGTGCAGGACGCCAATGTCCCGCGCCTCACCTTCGATACGGTCGGACAGCACCGCCGCCGCCACCCCTTGCTCCCGCGCCCGCCGGGCAGCGGCGCGCAGACTCAGCGCCGGTGTGGCGATGCAGTTGAGGCGAGCGGATTGAAAGCAGGTGGCACCAGGTTTCGGGGTTTCCGATGCCGGGCTGTTCAGGTGACGGCGAACCGCCTCCGGAACCTCGATACCGTAGCGTTCCAGCACCGCCAGCGCTTCCGCCGAGGTGGAAGCATCCGCCACGGTAGGGCCGGAGGCGATGACACTGGGGTCATCGCCAGGCACATCGGAGATCACCAGGGTATGAGACTCGGCGGGCGCCAGCGCCTCGGCCAGGCGCCCGCCCTTGATCGCCGACAGATGCTTGCGCACCGTGTTGATTTCATCGATGGCGGCGCCGCAGCGTAGCAGCTCACCAGTAAGCGCTTGCTTGCAAGACAGGGACAGCCCCGCGGCGGGCAGACTCAGCAGTGCCGAACCACCACCGGAGATCAGGCACAGCACCCGGTCTCCAGGTCCCGCCGCCCGTGCCAACTCCAGAATACGCCGGGCGGCCCGTTCCCCGGCTTCGTCCGGCACCGGATGCGCGGCCTCCACCACTTCGATGTGGCGGGTGGGCAAACCGTGGCCATAGCGGGTCACCACCAGACCAGTGAGTGGGCCGGACCAATGCGCTTCCACCGCCCGCGCCATGGCCGCCGCCGCCTTACCGGCACCGAGCACCAGCAACGGACCACCATCGTCTTCCGGCAGCCAGGGCGGAACACAGTGTTCCGGTTGCGCGGCGAGGACCGCCGCGTCGAACAGTTCACGCAGAAAGCGCCGGGGCGCCTCCGGATCCTCGAACAGGTTCACCGGTCTTTCCTCACCCAATTATCGTGCTCCGTGGAGCATTAGTGTCCCACAATCCGCTGGCACGCTGACACGCCGGCACGCCAAACCCAAGGCCCTCTTGCCGGCCTTGGGGACACGAATTCAAAGCAACCCCGGGATGCCCGAGTGTTTTCAAAGCGTGTTGGCGTGCCAGCGTGTTGCGTGTTAGCGGCCCGTTCCACAACGGTGGGACAGCAATGGCCCGTGGAGCGCCCAAGCTGGCGTCGCCTGTCAGCGACTACTCCGGATCACGGAACACCGGCGCGCGCTTCTCCATTCTGGCATAAACCGCTTCAACCTGGTTGGGCTGGCCGATGATCGCATCCTGTTCCACCGATTCCGCCAGCAGCACCCGGGCGGTCTGCTCCTGTGGCATGGCGGATTGATTGAGCAGGCGTTTCATGGCACGCACCGCATGAGGGTTACGGCCGGCGATGTCCCGGGCCATGGCCAGAGCGTCCTCGCGGGGAGACTCACAGACCCGCGTCACCAATCCCAGGTCCGCCGCCTCTTCACCATCGAAAATACGGCCGGAATAGCACAGTTCGCGCACCCGATCCGGCCGTACCAGCTCACTGATCAACACCATGCCGGCCATGTCCGGCACCAACCCCCACTGAATTTCCATCACCGACCAGCGGGAATCGGCGCGGGCCAGGCGCAGGTCCGCGCCCAGGGCCACTTGCAGGCCACCGCCAAAGGCCACGCCTTGGACCGCGGCGATCACCGGCACCGGCACATCGCGCCAGACCATGGCGGCGTACTGGGCCAGATTGCTGTCACCGTGGGTGCGTTCGGCCAGGGTTTTGCGGCCGCCGACACCGGCGCCACTGCCTTGCGCCATGCGCGAGAAATTTTCCATATCCAGCCCGGCGCAAAAACTCTTGCCCTCACCGCTGAGCACCACGGCGCGCAGCCCCCGCCAGGCGGAAAGCCGTTCCGCCATCCCGGCCAGGGCGGCAAACAGCTCGCTGTTCAACGCATTGTGCTTGTCCGGCCGGTTGAGGCGAACCTCCACCACCCCGGGCGTCTCGGTTTCGATCACACGGATCACGTCACTCATGGTCTCTCCTTGGAATCTGTTCAGGGCTGCGGCGCCAACGCCTAGGAACGCTGTTTTTTATCCTTTTCGTTCTGGCGGGTAATGGCTTCGCGAGCCTGTTGCCATTCCTCATCGCCCCAGGCCGCGAGTTCGGCAAAGTTACCACCGTCCGCCTGATAACGCCCGCCATCGATGGCGATGGTTTGGCCGTTCACGTACTCGGAACCCGGCGCCAGCAAGTACGCCGCCAGATTGGCCAGTTCCGGCATCCTGCCCGGACGTCCCATGGGACACCCCCGCACCTGCATGCCTCCGAGCGGCCCCAGCCGCTTGCTCATGCCCTCGGTGGGAAACAGACCCGGTGCGATGGCGTTGAAACGCAACCCGCGGTTGCCCCATTCCACCGCCAGCGACTGGGTCATGGCGTGAAGGCCGGCCTTGGACATGGCGGAAGGCACCACGAACGGGGAGCCGTTCCACACCCAGGTGGTAAGGATGGACACCACCGACGCACTGACGCCTTCCGCCAGCCAGCGCTTGCCACAGGCCTGGGTGACCAGGAAGCTGCCACGAAACACGATACTGGAAATGGCATCGAAACCGCGGCTGGACAGGTCCTCGGTGCGGCTGATGAAGTTGCCGGCGGCATTGTTGAGCAATCCGGTCAGAGCGCCACCGTCCTTCCAGATGGTATCGACCATCGCCTCGATGGCGTCGGCGTCACGAATATCACAGGTCGCCGGCACCACGGTGCCGCCATGGGCGTCCATCAATGCTTTCGCGGTCTCTTCCAGGACCGTGCCACGGCGGCCGCAGATATAGACACGGGCACCGAGGATCAGCAAAGCCTCGGCCATTTCCCGGCCCAGGCCGGTACCCCCACCGGTCACCAGAATGCGGTGGCCTTTGAGCAGATCGGGGCGAAACATCAAATCACTGGCTTGCACGGTTATTTCCTCCGGATCAGGCATACCGGGGCGGACGTTTTTCCAGAAACGCCGCCACCCCTTCTGCGAAATTGTCGTCTTTCACGCACAGGACCTGATTGCGATCCTCCAGCGCCACCACCGCTTCCAGGCTGGGCAGATCCACCGCCAGCCCCAGGGCGTCCTTGGTCAAACGCAGGCCCAGCGGCGTGGTGGCGAGCATGTCATCGATCAGCGAACGGGCTTCCGACTCAAGTGCCGGCAGGTCGTCCACACGGCTGGCGAGCCCCAGTTGGTAAGCACGGTCAGCGTCCATGAAACGGCCGGTGAGCAGGTATTCAGCGGCCACCGAGCTGCCCACCATGCGTGGCAGAAAATAGCTGACACCGACATCGCAGCCGCCCAGACCGATGCGAATGAAAGCGGCATTGAAACGGGCGTCCGGCGTGATCAACCGGATGTCGCTGGCCAGCGCCAGGGCGAAACCGCCACCGCTGGCGCTGCCCTGCACCAGGGCAATGATCGGCTGCGGGCAGCGGCGCATGTTGACCATGATGTCGCGCACTTCACGCTGCCCGTTGAGCACCTCCCGCACCTGACGCTCGGTGGGGCCATCGTGGCGTTCCTTCAGGTCCAGACCGGCGCAAAAGGCACGGCCGGCGCCGCGCAGTACCACCACGCGGATCTCGTCACGGTGGTACAGTTCGATGAAGTAACGGTTGAGGGAACGGATCAGTTCACGACTGAGCGCGTTCAATCGCTCGGGACGATTGAGCGTCACCCAGGCGACGCCATCCCGTTCCTCGATAATCAGGGACTCACTCATAAACGCCTCTGCTTGGAACCCGCACGGTCTTAAAGAATGCCGCTTTCGCGCAGCCCGGTCTGACGGGCCTCGTCGATGCCCCAATCCGACAGTATCGCTTCACTGTCCTGTCCACGGGCGGAAGGGGCCCGTGGCGCCGGTGGCGGAGTACGGCTGAAACGCGGCGCCGGCGCTGGCTGCACCACACCGTCCACGGTGATGAAGGTATGGCGGGCGCGGTTGTGCGGATGCTGCGGCGCCTCCTCCCAATCCAACACCGGCGCGAAACAGGCATCGCTGCCTTCCAGCCGTTCGCACCAGTAGTCCCGGGGCTGGCTGGCGAACAGCCGGGTCAGCTTGCTCTTCAGAGACGGCCAGCGCTCACGATCGTTCTGTGCTTCGAATTCCGCATCGTCGATTTCCGCGCGTTTCAACAACTCGGCATAGAACTGCGGCTCGATGGCGCCCACCGCCACGAACTTGCCGTCGGCGCATTGATAGGTGTCGTAGTAAGGCGCGGCGCCGTCCAGCAGGTTGGCGCTGCGTTCGTTGCGCCAGGCACCGGCGGCTTTCATGCCGTACATCATCGCCGAAAGCAACGCGGCGCCATCGGTCATGGCGGCGTCCACCACCTGCCCCTGGCCGGAAGCACGGGATTCGTAAACGGCGGCGAGAACACCGAAGGCCAGCATCATGGCGCCGCCACCAAAGTCACCGACGTAATTGAGCGGCGGCGGCGGCGGGCCATCGGCACGACCAATGCCGTGCAATGCTCCGGTCAGCGCGATGTAATTCAGATCATGGCCGGCGGCACTGGAAAGCGGACCGAACTGACCCCACCCGGTCATGCGGCCGAATACCAGGGACGGCTTTCGGCGCAGGCAGACTTCCGGTCCCAGCCCCATTTTTTCCATGACCCCGGGGCGGAAGCCCTCGATCAGCACGTCGGCCTGTTCCACCAGGTCCAGCACCAGATCGGCGGCGCCGGGTTTCTTCAAATCCAGTGCCAGGGAACGCCGCCCCCGGGCCAGCACATCGAACCGGGCGGAGCCGGGTTCGCCGCGTCCGGGGCGGTCGATACGGATCACCTCCGCGCCCATGTCCGCGAACATCATCGAGCAAAACGGGCCCGGCCCGATGCCCACCATCTCGATGATTTTCAAACCTTTCAGGGGTCCCGACATGCTGTCCTCCTCACCAACCACCATTATCAAAGGACATTCATGGTGCGACTGGTTGAACCGGTGCGCATCGTCGAAAAGGACGACTGATTGGCACGCCGGCACGCCTTATTCGCGAGCAAGCTCGCTTCCCACAGGAGCTACGAAGCCGCTGTGGGAAGCGAGCTTGCTCGCGAATAGGCGTGTTGCATGTACGTGGAATATCCGGGCTTCAACCCTGCACGAGCGACCCCGCCATCGCTTCCCGCATGGCCTCATCAATCTGAGTGGGCCGCCGCTGTTCGCGGTTCATCAACACCATCACGCTTTCGCAGGCACCGACCAGAACATCGTTGACACGGGCACCGCTGTGTACCCGGAAGGAACTGTTGCCGAAACCGGCAATCCCGGTGGCCAGTGAAGCGCTGTGCAGGGGCGCCGGCCAGTCCAGATAGTGAATATCAATGCGCGCCACCAGCAAGCCCAGGCCAGGCAGACGCATGGCGTCCAGAGAGCTGACCCGGGACTGTTCCAGATAACGGGCGATGGTCAGCTCCCCCAGCCGGCGGTCGGTGTCCTGATCGATAAAGCGCGGCTCCAGCGGCGTCCGGCACGGGTACCCCCGATCCGTCTCCGGGCCGGCGTCGAAATCCGGCCAGGGCGCCAGTTCCGGCACGTCTCCGAGCCGGGCACTCAAGGTATCGAACAGCGCCGCTGGCAAAGCTTGCCACTGACCGTCACGCCAGGCGCCCATCAGGCAGTCCTGCACACTGGTGCACTCTCCATTCTGGAACAGGGCGATGACGAAACGGCAGGCGTCCTTGTCCACCGCCACCAGTTTCACCGCGCACCGCACGTCGGTGAGGTAGTGGGTTTCCTCGAGAAACTGGGTCACGGTACGGCGCGGGCGCAGCAGCACCTGGTCGGAACACCAGATGCCATCGGCACCTGACAGTTCCATCAGGTAACGCAGTCGCCCCTCGGTGTGGAAGCTCTGTACCGCCACATTGTTGACATGCCGCTCCACATCCAAATGAAAGAACAGCGGCGTGATGGTGAATTGAAAATCGTAGGCTTCGGGGTCCCGTTGCCAGGGTTGTGTTTTCACGTGGTGTGACTCCAACCGGAGAAAGGGATAGAGGAACGATGCCGACCGTGCCGACATCGTCACCGGCGGCGAATCAATCGAAGTTCGGCCTGCGCTTTTCCAGAAAGGCCTGGACGCCTTCCTGGAAGGCATCGCTATCGATCAATCGTTGTTGCCCCTGGGTTTCCAGCTCCATTTGCTGATCCAGGGTGTTGTGCTGGGCGGAGTCCAGGGCGCGACGGGCCTCCAAAGCAACGCCCCGGGGCAAGGCCGCCAGGCGTGTGGCCAGCTCGCGGCTGGTTTTCTCCAGCGCCTCGTCCTCACAGCAGGCCCAGATCATACCCCACCGCTCCGCCTGCTCCGAAGGAATACGCTCCCCCAGCAGGGTTGCCCCCATGGCACGGGCGGAACCGGCCAGACGCGGCAGGTGCCAGGTGGCACCCAGGTCCGGCAGGATGCCCAGGGTGGGAATGAAAGGGAACAGAAAATAAGCGGATCGCGCCGCCACCACCACGTCTCCGGCCAGCGCGAGGCTGGCTCCCGCCCCCGCCGCGGCGCCATTCACCGCGCACACCACCGGCACCCGGCAGCGGCGCAGCGCCTGGATCAGGGGCACCGAGGTTTCCCGCATCATGCGCGCCACTCGCGTGCCCACCGACTCGTCGCTGGCCGGCGCCATGGTGCCCAGATCAGCGCCGGAGCAGAAGGCACGGCCGCTGCCGGTGACAATCAGCGCACGCACGCCATCGTCCTGTTCAATCGCCGCCAGGGCGTGGAGCATTTCCTTTTGCAGCTCCGTCGCCAACGCGTTCATGGTTTTAGGGCGATGCAGGCTCAGCACCGCGATGGCACCGTCCCGTTGCAATTGGATCGAGTTGTAATCCATGACCGTTTCCTTATTCATCACGCCAGCGGTTGGGCCCCAGATAACCGAACAGATAAGCCGCCACCTTGCGCATCTGGATTTCCTCCGCCCCTTCGGTGATCCGATAGCGGCGGTGGTGCCGATAAATGTGTTCGAACGGCTTATGCCGGGAGTAACCCATACCACCGTGGACCTGCATGGCACGATCCGCCGCCTCGCAGCACAGCCGATTGGCCCAGAAATTACACATCGCCACTTTGTCGGAGAGTTGTTTCTCCACTTCCACTTTGGGCAACTGGTCCATCTGCCAGGCAGTGTGGCGAATCAGCAGCCGCAGCATTTCCGTCTGAGTATGCAATTCCACCATCGGAAACTGAATGCCCTGATTCTTCGCCAGCGCTTCGCCGAACGGTTTACGCTCGCGAGCATAACGCACACTTTCCTGAATGCAGAATACCGCCGCGCCAAGACTGGAAGCGGCCTGCCGGATACGGTTCTCATGAACGAAATGCTGAGCCAGCGCCAGACCATTGTCCTCTTCGCCGAACAGCGTGTCCGCCGGCACCCAGACATCAGTGAAGCTGATGCGCGGATGATCGGTGGGCATGTTGAAGGTCCACAGGTATTCCTCCACCTTCAACCCTGGCGTGTCCGAGGGCACCAGCAGAGCGGTGATGCCTTTGGCGTCACCGTCCTTGCCGCTGGTGCGGGCAAACGTGAGGCAGTGGGTGGACGTGTGCATGCCGGTGATCCACATCTTTTCGCCGTTGATCAGCCAACCATCGACACCGTCCCGTTGCTGTTTCACCGCGCGGGTTTCCATGTGGGTGGCATCGGAACCGTGATTGGGCTCGGTGAGACCAAAGGATAGCTTCAGTTCACCATTGAGCATGCCATGGATAAAGGTGTCGCTTTGCTCGGCGGTGCCGAAGTCCCGGAACATCAAGACGAAGGGGTTGTTGGCGACGATGGAGTGTTCGTTCTGCAGATCGTTGTGCAGACCGAGGCCTTTCGCCGCCAGGTGCTCGCGGATCACCGTCATCGCCAGGTGGGAGCCGTCCTTGCCGCCATATTGCTTCGGTAAGGGGAAACGCCAATGACCGGCTTGGTCCGCGCGGCGGCGTGCCTCCATCAACAACGCTTCCCACTCCTCCCGGGGGAGACCACCGTTATCGAAATCGGTGCGCGCCCATTCCCGGCGATGATCGAAGAAGCGAATGTTGTCGTCCTGATTTTCCAGCGGTTTGATTTCCGCCTCGATGAAGGCGTCCAGCTCTTCCAGGTAGGCGGTCAACTCCGCCGGCAGATTGAAATCCATCACACCCTCCTTCGTGGGTTTTGTGGGCGGGCTCCGCTCGGGCCGCCATCGCCGGCGCGCCGGTGCCCGTACACCCTATTTGTCCAGCGCGTTGAGGTAGCCGGAATAACGGGGCTGGTCCACCGCCACCTTGTTCATGGTGACAAACCAGAGAAAGTCGGCCAGTCCCGGGGTATCCAGAGTGAATTCGCCCCTGGCGATACCGTCGCAAAGACGTTCGGTCAACAGCCGGACCTCACCGTCCTCACCAAGCAGGTCACGCAGCCGTTGTTGTTCCTCCTCGGCCACACTCTCCGGCCGGGTCAATTGCCGCTGGACCATATCCACCACATTGGCGGCCACCCGCACGCGGAACGCCAGACCATTACTGACCGCCGGCATCACTTCACGGCGCAGGAACTCCGCCACCACCGCCAGCAGGTCGGGATCCTTGGGCAAATCTTGCATCGGTCGCTCCTTGGACAGGCGCTCAGCGCGCCAACAGGGTCAACAAATCTATTTCGGTTTCCGAAGCACGACGGCCGATGGCGCCCCGCTCCACCGTGCGGTCGGTGCCACTGATGAAGGCCTGGGCCATCTTCTGGCAGATCACGCCCCATTTGAGAACACCGAACACTTCCCAGAACGCCACCCGGCCCGGATCCACCCGGCGGCCACTGGCTTCCTGATACCCCTGGAACAGTTCCTCCCGGGTGCCGAAGCCACCCACCGGCAGCGCACTGTTGCCAAAGCGCCAGGAGTTGACGCAAATCCAGCCCAGGTCGGCCATCGGGTCACCGAGATAAGACAGCTCCCAATCCAGCACCACACGCAAGCCGTTGCGATCCACCATCAGATTGCCGTTCCGAAAATCGCCATGAACCAGACAGGGTTCAGACGGCTCGGAGGGCGGATTGTCGCGCAACCAGCGAAACGCCAGCTCGAAGACCGGGCGCGGCTCGCCGCAGGCCTGGTAACGTTGGTAGTAGGTGTCAATCAATTGTTCGGCGGTGCGCTGGCGCAGGAATGACACTTTGTCCAAGGGCACCTGATGAATGCCCGCCATTACTTGTCCGCATTGGCGTGCCAACACCGAGCGGGCGTTGCTATACGCCTCGTCGCGCAGAATTCGTTGCGGCAGGGTTTCCCCGTCGACCCGACGCATGATATAGCCCACACCCAGGTCATCCTCCGCCTTCAGTTCGTAACGCACGATGGGAACCGGCACATCATGGCGCAATACTTCCCGCAGCAGACGCGCTTCCTGGTCCATGGTCAGCGTGGTGGAATCCGAGCCGTTCATGGGGCTTGCGATTCTCAGAATCAGCGGCTCCACATCATCGTCACTGACCAGATTGAAGGACCACATCTGCTGGCTGGCGCCACCAGTCAGCCGGGTCAGTTTGTCAATCGCGGCACCGGGCAGCAGACGCGAGGACAATGCCTGCAGCGCCTTACCCACGTTTTCTTGGTTTAACTCCATGAGATCCCCATGCTGGCTGCTCATTGGGTCCGCGACCCCGGTTCAACCGCCACCGGGACTCAGATTCCGGCGGCGGACATTAAAAATCGCGGGGAGCAATTTTTAATGTTGCGTAAAAATTCTAGGAACCCGCCAACCGGATTAACGTCGTCGAATCAGACGATTTGCTGAGTGGCACCTATTTCTTCGACTTCGCTTTAAAGGCTTCCACCGCCGCCTTCGACTCCGGACTGGCGATACAACGGTGTTGCGCCACCGCTTCCTGCTGATAGGTTTCCGCGTAGCTGCTGGTGGCCGCCGCGCGCAGCAGACGCTTGGCTTCGGCGGTGGCCAAAGGAGAGCGTTGCGCCAGTTGGCCACCCCATTCCAGCGCCCGGGCTTCGAGCTGATCCACCGGCAGAACCTGATTGGCGATACCCAGCGCCAGACAGCGTTGAGCATCCAGACTGCCGCCCTCGACAATCAACTGGAAAGCACGCTGGTAACCCAGGTGCTGATAGAGAAACCAGGTGGCACCGCCGTCGGGAACCAGCCCGATGTGGCTGAAAGCCATGTATATCCGGGCTTCCTCCGCCATCAGTACCAGATCACAGGCCATCAATACCGCCGCGCCAACGCCAGCGGCTACCCCGGGGGTCATGCCAATAACCGGCAGCGGCAGGGTGGAGATTTTCTCCAGCAAGGGCCGATAACCATCCAACAGGGTTTCAATCACGCTGGGTTTGTTTTCCGGCGACTCCATCAGATCGGCACCGGCGGAAAAGGCACGACCGGTGGAACCGAGCACCACCACTTTGACGCGGTCGTCCTGCTCCGCCTCGTTGAGTGCGGCCAACAGGGCCTCGCGCAGGGGGATATTGAAGGCGTTGAGGGCGTCCGGGCGGTTCATCTTGACGATCGCCACGGCCCCGTTCACCCGATAATCGACAAGCGCTTCGCTGGTCATGGTGACTCCTTGCAGGCCAAATGAAGTGGCTCCGCATCATCGTTGGGAAGCCCCCTGGCGGGCGTCGTCCGAAAAGACGATTCGTCCTAACCGACGATTGCCGCCTGTCACCGGGGTCGTGAATCTGTATCCCCCATGTCCAGCACAGCGGAGAAGGCCCTGCCATGAGCGAGCAGCCCGTACGTACCGTCCAAGCCCTTTTCGATCTCACCGGCAAAACCGCCCTGGTCACCGGCGGCTCGCGTGGTCTCGGCCTGCAGATGGCGGAGGCTCTCGGCGAAGCCGGGGCCCGCGTGGCGATCAGTGCCCGCAAGGTCAAAGAACTGGAGGAAGCCGCCGAACATCTGCGCCAACGGGGTGTCGAGGTGCTACTGCTGCCGGCCGATCTCTCCCAGGAGGCGCATGTGCTGAGTCTGGCGGAGCAGGCGGTCAAGGAACTCGGCCATGTGGACATTCTGGTCAACAACGCCGGCGCCACCTGGGGGGCTCCGGCGGAGGACTATCCCATGGACGGCTGGGACAAGGTGATGACCCTCAACGTTCGCAACCTGTTTCTGCTAACCCGGGAGATCGGCCGCCTGAGCATGATCCCGCGCCGCTACGGCCGCATCGTCAACATTGCCTCCAACGCCGCGCTCGGTGGCAACCGTGATCTGATGCAGGCGGTGGGCTACAGCACCAGTAAGGGCGCGGTGGTCACCTTCACCCGGGCCCTGGCGGCGGAATGGGGTGCTTACAATATTACCGTCAATGCCATCGGCCCGGGGGTGTTCCCCAGCAAGATGTCCCGCTACCTTAGTGAGCGGCACGGCGACGAAGGCCTGGCACGGCGGGTCCCCCTCAACCAGATCGGTGACGAGGAAGGGCTCAAGGGCGTGGCGCTTCTGTTTGCTTCGGACGCCGGCAAGCACACCACTGGCCAGTTTTTGCTGGTGGACGGCGGCGCTTCCGCGATGATCGCGGGCTGACCGTCCTTTACCTTTTTTTGTACTCGGGAGCCACCATGGAAATTCCTTCCTTTCAAACTCTGGAACTGACCGTCGATGACGGTATCGCCACCCTTTATCTCAATCGCCCGGACCGCATGAACGCCTTTACCCGGGAGATGAAGGACGAACTGATCGCCGCCTTTGATTTCACCGACACCACCGACGAGGTGCGCGCGGTGATCGTCACCGGCAAGGGCCGTGCCTTCTGCGCCGGCGCCGACCTGGCCTCCGGCGGCGACACCTTCGACTACAAGAAACGCGGCGGCGAAGGCGCCAACCCGGACGACGCTCACCGTGACGGCGGCGGCCAGGTCGCCCTGCGTATCTACCGCAGCCTCAAGCCGGTGATCGCCGCCGTCAACGGCGCCGCGGTAGGTGTCGGGATCACCATGCAGTTGCCCATGGACGTACGGCTCGCCGCCGACAACGCCCGTTTCGGCTTTGTTTTCTCCAAGCGGGGCATCGTCAACGAGGCGGCGTCTTCCTGGTTCCTGAGCCGGGTGGTGGGCATTTCCTCGGCGCTGGAATGGTGCTTCACCGGCCGCGTCTTCAACGCTCAGGAAGCGAAGGAGCGTGGCCTGGTGCGTTCCGTGCATCCCGCCGATGAGCTGTACGGCGAGGCCGTGAAACTGGCTCGCGAGTTCGCCGATCAGACCTCCGCCGTGTCCATTGCCGCCATGCGGCAGATGATCTGGCGCATGGCCGGCGCCTCCCACCCCATGGAAGCCCACCGGTTGGACAGCGCGACCATGAAATCCCGGGGCGGCTCCGAGGACGTGCGGGAGGGAGTCAATTCCTTCCTGGAAAAACGCCCGGCGAACTTCCCCGACCGTGTTTCCACCGACATGCCCGACTGCTTCGAATGGCAGAGCGAACCGCCGTTTAAGGAGTGATGCCCGATGACCGATGCCAAAACCGTCAGTGAGGCACTGGAATCCCGGCGCTCGATCCGCGCTTTTCAGGATCGTCCGGTGGACGGCGCCCTGCTGCGCGCCGTTCTGGAAAAAGCCACCCGGGCCCCGTCCGGAGGCAATCTGCAGCCCTGGCACCTTTATGTGGTGGGGGGCGAGCGCCTGGACCAGTTCAAGGCAATCATGCGTGAGCGCCTGCAAGACTCACCTGGTGGGGAAAACAGGGAGTACGACGTCTATCCGCCGAACCTGACCGCCCCCTACCGGGACCGGCGTTTTCAGGTCGGCGAGGACATGTATGGCCTGCTTGGCATTCCCCGCGAGGACAAGGCGGCACGGTTACGCTGGTTCGCCAACAACTTCCAGTTCTTTGGAGCACCAGTGGCCCTGTTTTGCTATGTGCACCGCACCATGGGGCCGCCGCAATGGTCGGACCTGGGCATGTACCTGCAATCGGTGATGCTGCTGCTGCGTGAAGCCGGTCTGGACAGCTGCCCGCAGGAATGCTGGTCGCTGTATCCGCAAACCCTGGGCGAATTCCTGCAGACGCCGGATGAGTGGATGCTGTTCACCGGTATGGCCATTGGTTACCGGGACGAGAGCGCGGAGGTGAATCAGCTGCGCGCCAAACGGGCGCCACTGGATGAGATCGCCGAGTTCCAAGGACTATGATCAGGAGGGGCTCCGGCCCCTCCGTCCCATCATCCCGCCGCCCCCGGCAGATGCGCCAGCGACAAAGCGGTTTCGCGCTTGACCGTGGAAATGGCGAAGTTGCTGCGGATATCGATGACACCAGGAAGTTTCAGCAAAGTGCCGCGCAAAAACCGTTCGTAGGCGGGCAGATCCGGCACCACCACTTGCAGCAGAAAGTCCGACTCTCCGGAAAGCAGATAACAGGCCACCACCTCCGGCAGATCCGCCACGGCGCCGCGGAAGGCGCTGTCCGCCTCGTCATCGTGCTGCCCCACTTTGATGCCGACGAAAACCGTCAACCCCAGCCCCACCCCGGCGCGGTCCAGCTCGGCGCGGTAGCCGCGAATGATCCCGCTTCGCTCCAGTAGGCGAACCCGGCGTAAACAGGGTGACGGCGATAGCCCCACCTCCTCGGACAGCTGAACGTTGCTCAACCTGCCGTCCCGCTGCAACGCGGTCAGAATCCGCCGGTCCAGATTGTCCAATTTCATTTCTGGCATAAATAGCTCCTTTCAGGTTGGCCATTAGCATTATATGCCACCATACGGCGCCATCACCCACCAAAACGCAATCCGGCCCATCCACTGAGCCCGTACCCTTTAGTGCCATGGAAAAGCACTCGGACCCTACTGAGCATGGCCCATCTTGAAATGTTTATCGGCGCCCTGGTGGTGGCTTATCTGATACCCGGTCCGGACCTGGTTCTGGTACTGGAGACCGCCAGTGTCAGGGGGCGCGCCCAGGGTCTGGCGACTGCGGCGGGGCTGGCGGTGGCCCGTGGGACCCATGTGGTCATGGCGGCCGCCGGTCTGGCCGCGTTGCTGAAAACCTCACCGTGGCTATTCGAGCTGGTTCGCTGGATCGGGGTACTCTATCTGGTCTGGCTCGGCATCAAGATCGGCCGTGCCTCATCCTGGTCGCTGGAGGATTCGGCGGCGCTACTGGGGAGCCCGCCCCGAGCCTATCGCTCGGCGGCCTGGCGTGGCTTGCTGACCAATTTCACCAATCCCAAATCGCTGCTGTTCTGCTCCGTGTTGCTGCCCCAGTTCGTCGATATCGACAACGGCTCAGTGGGCACGCAGTTTCTAGTGCTGGGGACGATTCTGGTAGGCCTCGGCGTCTTGTTTGACCTGCTCTATATCGCCGGCGGCCGCGCACTCGGCCTGTGGATGCAACATCGCCCCTGGGCGCAGCGGCTTCAGCGCGGCCTGTTCGCCACTGTTCTGATCGGATTCGCCCTGCGCCTGGCCATGAGCCGCCCGTTCTGAGCGGCACGCGGATTGGCGGGCCCGCCGCGAAGCGGACCGCCTCCTCTAGCCACTGGTCTCAACATCACCGGCGCCGGCTTGGCGGCCGGCCAGGGCCTCCCACCATAGCCGCACCATCTCCAGCAACATCAGCGCGAACGCCAGCGGCATCATCAACATCACCGGCCATACCGGCCACAAGCGGGTACCGATCTGCATCTGCCGGGCGCTTTGCGCCGCATCCCAGGCGAATTGCCACAGATACCAGAGCAATACGGCGAAGATCACGATCTCCACGGTCAGCACCAGCACCGCCACCGCTCGCGCCCATCCCGGCGACAGCTTGTCAGCCAGAATATCGAAGCGGGGAAAGGTGCCCTGCCGATGCCCCAGCGGCACCGCCCAGAACACCAACAGGGGAAACAGCATACGTTCGATCATGTTGTAACCACCGGGAATCAGGTCCATCCCCAATAAGTAACGACCGAGCACGCCGATCACCGTGATCATCATGATCAGAAACAGGCAGAGGCCGGCGCCCACCGAGGCCAGACCACCTTCCAACCGGTCAATGGCTTTCCAGAACACCATGGTTTCTCCTCTCGCGCGGCTCAGCGAATTTGCTGTGGCAGCCAGGTAATCAGAGCGGGATAGCTGATCAGCAGAACAGTCAGCACCACGCCGGCCACCAGCGCGAACAGGCTGGCGGACCGGAATACCCGCGCCACCGGATAGTTGCCGGCGCTGGCGGCGGCGAAAGTGGCCAACCCCACCGGGGGCGTGAGCAGTCCCAGCGCGATCATCAACGACGCCATCACCCCGAACCACAACAGGTCGATGCCGGCACTTTGCAATAACGGCAAAATGATCGGCACCAACAGTACGATCACCGCCGCCGATTCCAGGAACATGCCACCGAGAAAAAACACCGCCATCAGGATCGCCGCCACCACATTGGGATGCCCCAGTATCGGATCCATCAGTGACAGCAGCTCATTGGGCAAGCGGGAAAAGGTCAGAAAGCGGGCGAAAATCTTGGCGCCAAGCACCAGCATCATCAACGTGGCGGTAACCTTCACGGACTCCGCCAGCGCCTCGAACAAACCGCGCACATTGACCCTTCTCATCAACATCATGCCGGCCATGGCGGTGAAGGCGCCGAGTGCGCCGGCCTCCGCCACCGTCACCACACCACCGTAGATGCCGCCAAACACAATCAGCATCAGTGCCACCACGAACAAAAAAGCGGTCATGCTGCGACGGGCTTCCCCGGAGGGCGGCGCCTGCTCCGGCGCCTGACCATCCACCGCGCCCTCGCGCAATTCGCCAAACAGTCGCAGACAGATGATATAGATCACGATGCACAACAGCCCCGGCCCGATCGCGCCGATGAACAGATGACCGATGGGCACCGACGCCAGCGAACCATAAATAATCATGATCAAACTCGGTGGAATGATCGCCGACAGCGAGCCGGCCACCGCCGAGAGGCTCAACGAGAAACGCCGGGTGTAACCCAGTTTTTCCAGCTCCGGCGAGGCCAGGGAGGCCAACGAAGCTGAGCTGGCGGCGCCGGAACCTGACACCGCGCCCAGTAACGAGCCGGTGACGATGGTCGCCACGCCCAATGGGAAGCGCCGATAACCCGACAACCTGTGGCCCACCGCGAACAGATCCCGTATCACGCCGCCGCGCAACAGCAACTGAGCCATCAGCAAATACAGCGGCACGATCGAGAGGGAGTAAATCGACGCGGTGTAGAAGGTATCGGAACCAAGAATCCCGCCGAGCACATCGACGCCGACCACCAGCACGATACCCAGCATGCCGGCGCCAAACAGCACCGTGGCCACGTTCTGACCAAGCACCAGAAAGGCGGCGAACCAGGCCAGCACCATCCAGATTATCTGCGTATTCGACATGGCACCGGCTCAATCCTTCTCAAGGTAATCCACGGCACTCCGCGGAATGGTGCCGCCCTGCTCTTCAATCAGCTCCGCCCACAGGCGCGCGGTGGCTTTACCCGGATGCCCGGCCTGCTCCATCTGCTCGATCCAGCGAATCCAGGTACGGCTGGCGGCATCCTGCAGATGCCGGGCCATGTCATCGGACAACTCGCTCAATTCCACGAAGGTGGCGCCCGCCTTCTGGGTTCTGGCCCGCACCGCCTCTTCCTGCTGGTCAATATGGGCCGCGTTATCCAGAGCTATTTGCCGCGCCACCCGGTCCCAGGTGGCGCGCTGTTGTTCGGTCAATCCGTTCCAGGTCTGGTCGGTGACCGCCAGGTAGCTTTCCCAATGTCCCATGGAAATGCCGGTGATGGTGTACTTGAGCAGGTCCTCGAACGAGTACGACGGCCAATCCGCCACCGACAGGATGGTGCCAATCACCGTCTTGCGGGACAGCGCCTCGTAGGAGTCGGCGCTGGTCATGGTCACTGGCGTCGCGCCCAGTTCCTGCAGCAGTATGGTGTGCAGCGCGGAACCGGCACGGATCGGCGCGCCTTTCAGGTCATCCGGAGAATCCAGCACCCTGCCGATGGTGGATAACGAATACGCGGAAGTGGCCCCCAGGGGCCAGCCGCGCAGCCCCTTGCTGGCCAACTCATACTGGTAAAAGGTCTTGCCGTCCGCCAGTTCCTGATCGGAGTCCATCAGCGTCTGAAGCGCCTTGGTGACCATCACCGAAGTGGTATTCAGCGTGGGCAACTGGGTCACATCGGACAGTGGGAAACTGCCTTCGTGGTAGGGCGCCAGCAGTGGCGCGGCCACCGAAATCGTGCCCGTCTTCAGTGCATCCCACTCCCGTCCCGGCGTCACCAGGGAACCGGAATAGAAACGTACGAAGGAAAGGTCCGTTTCCTTTTCCATGGCGTCCACGAACGGGTCCATGTGCTGGCCGACCCAGAAGTGCTGCTGCCCCATGCCGGCGGAAATTCTCAGCGGCGCGGCGGCGGACACCGCCGATATCGCCGTGAGTGCCATAACCAGAAGCAAACGTACCATGCGCATAAAGATGTCCTCCCCGGCAACGCAACCGGCTTATCCGTGTCGATGTTGGGAGCGCAGGAACCATCCTCCGGCGGTTGCGGTGAACCGCCGTGGCCTAGCCGGACGCCGTTTGGGTATCGCCGAGACGCTGCCTCAATTGCGCTTTCAACACCTTGCCATTGGCGTTACGGGGCAGCGGCTCTTCAAGAAAATCGATGAAATCAGGGATTTTGTAATCGGCCAGATGTTCCGCGCAGTAGGCCTTGAGCCGGGCGGCGCTGAGCGTCGGGTCGTCACTGACCACGAACAGCTGGATTTTCTCACCCAGCACCGGGTCGGGCCGAGCCACCGCGGCACTCTCGATCACCCCGTCGAGCCCTTGCAGCAGCCCTTCCAACTCGGCGCTGTAGACGTTGTAGCCAGCACGATTGATCATGTCCTTCTTGCGGTCCAGCACACGCACGTAACCTTCCTCGTCCACCGAACCGATGTCACCGGAACGCCAGTAGCCACCGGCGAATTCCGCGCGATCCGCCTCCGCATTGTTCCAATATCCCGGCGTCACCATGGGGCCGGCGATCCACAATTCGCCAGCTTCGCCCGGCGGCCGTTCGCGGCCATTGGAGTCCATCACCTTGATGTCACCGCACG
Source organism: Alcanivorax xiamenensis (assembly GCF_009846745.1). NCBI lineage: Bacteria > Pseudomonadati > Pseudomonadota > Gammaproteobacteria > Oceanospirillales > Alcanivoracaceae > Alcanivorax > Alcanivorax xiamenensis. Next base: position 46,441 of record NZ_AQPF01000021.1, read on the forward strand.
TGACTACCCTGCCGACACTGTCGGCGCGCCGAGCAGCCTCACCCAATGGCAGGATGGTGGCCGGTGAGCAGGTTTCGGTGGCCCCGTATGCGTTAACCAACCGCAGGTTCGGCAAGCGGTCAGCCAACCGCCTGATGGTGGCCTCCGGCATGGGCGCGCCGCCGAAACCGCCCAAACGCCAGGCGGACAGATCAAATTGATCGAAGTCCGCCCTCAGCAGACAGAGGTTGTACATGGCGGGCACCATCACCGTGTGCGTGATCCGTTCCCGATCAGCCAGCGCCAGGAAACGCTGGGCGTCGAACTCCCGCTGGATCACCACGCACCCGCCCACATGGAACAGGGTCAGAATCACGGCCACCACACCGGTGACATGACTCGCCGGCACCACTAACAAGGAGCGCTCATCGTCACCAAGCGCCATGGACTGCTCGAAGTGGATCAGGCTGTGCAGCAGATTCAGATGGGTCAGGCGTACTCCCTTGGGGCGCCCGGTGGTGCCCGAGGTATACAGCAGAATGGCGGTATCATCTTCTTGCAGGGAGGGCAAAGGCAGACGCGGCGCCCCCTCTTTCAACAGAGCCTCGAAAGGCTCGGTGCCAGCGACCCGATCTCCCACCACGAAACGGAAAGCCAGCGCCGGCAAGGTCTCGCGGCCGCTGACCTTGTCGCTCTGGGCATGGTCGTGAATCAGCGCCTTGGCCTGACAATGATAAAGGATGTAGGCGAGCCCGGATTTCGATTCCCGGATATTGACCGGCACCACGATGGCGCCAAGCCGCAACGCTCCCAGCAGCGCCAACACGAACTCGTTGCTGTTGGCCATCAGCAAGGCGACCCGGTCACCGGCTACCACGCCACGCCGCGCCAACTGGGCCGCGATATGTTGCACACGCCGATTGGCCTCCCGATACGTGAGCCGCTGGCCATCGCAGACCAGACACTCCTTGTTCGGCGCCTGACTCACGGCACGGCGAAAGGAAGCCAACAGATTGGCCGGTCTGGACGCGTAGCAGCGCACCAGACGATCGCCAAAGTGATACTCATGGCGAACGGCGAAAGGGGCCTTGTCACCCATATAGGTCACCCATTACTGATCTCTCCCGACTGCCGGGTCCATGTTGTTCTTCTCTTTCCATTGTTAGGGGGCGAACGGGAAAGACTCGTCGTCCGAAGCGACGATTTGCCTTCAAGGCGGGGAATCTATCCGCTTTCCAGAGGTCTTCTTTAAGTGTGCGTGCTTACTTACCGATTTCTTGGTTTTATTTTGAAATAATTCTTATCGGTATGGACGATTTTTTCTTCCCAACAATATGTTATGCCCTTTGCTTTTTGCTCAATTTTCGACCAATTTCGTCCTGGCGTGACATATTTGGAAATTCTTTTCGTCGCCCCCTCCTCTTTTCATTTCGCCTTTTCCATGAAACTCATCAGCCAGTGAACACCCGCTCGCGACAACAGGCGACACCGTCAACAAACGGCGCAAAACACTTCAGTTCATAGCCACTCGCATGCAACCCCTTGTTTTGGAAGAATTATTCACATGAACATGCGACTTAAGGAGGGGTTCGCGAAGCCCCCGAAAGCCGCTTAACATCGAAACGTCGCCCTTCTTCACGCGCGGGGGAAAAGCGCGAAGGCAAGGGGCTTCGGGCGCTCCAGGCATTTCGTCGAAACCGACGATTGTTACCATTCGGTCACAGAGACAACCATATCGTCGACAGGGAGTACGCCCGTTCCCCATTAATGCCTGCGAAACGGGTATACTTGCACGTCTTCTAGGGTGCCTCCGGGATGGAGGTCCTCTCTCGGGAGAAACTGCCTTCGGAAGGGCGAAGGGAGGCCTGGGGTCATAAATCAAAACAGCGACCCCTCTATCAATAAACTTCGAAGAACACAGGACGAATAACAATGGCACTTAAGTGGACCAGCAATCACGAAGGGGGTCAGGCTAGTCCTGCCCGTTCCCAACTCCGCACCAGCATCAAAGCCGCCGCTATCGGCTCCGCCATCGGTCTCGGCACCCTGATGTCGGCTCCGGCCATGGCACTGAAAACCGATTTCGGCATGGAATACCGCGCTACCGCCTTCGCGGTACAATCAGACGCCTTCGATGGCGGCTCCGGCACCTCCGAGACGGATAACGGTATTGGCCACCTGATTCGCGTCAAAGCCAACTTCCTCGACGAAGACACCGGCATCTCCGTCTACACCAGCGTGGAGCTGGCCGGCGACCGCTGGACCGGTGACGACCGCAAATACGGCACCACCAATCCCCAGGGTTTCAATACCAGCAGCCGTGGCGACAATGTCCGTCTGGATCTGGGCTATGTGCAGATTCCGGTGGGCCACACCATCTTTCGCGTGGGCCGGCAGGCCACCAGTTACAACAACTGCTTCCTGACGTGTGACGATCGCCGTGACCGGGTGCTGATGATTCAGCCTCTGAACAAGACCACCACCATGGTGCTTGGCTACGACCGTCGCGCCGACACCAATACGTTCGCCAACCAGGACAACGGCGACATGGTCCTGCTGGGCGTTACCGGCAAGCTGAGCGAAAGCTGGAATGCCGGCCTGCTGTTCGTTAAGTGGATGGACAACTACGACGGCACCGTGGCTTATACGCCAACCCCCTACGCACTGAACGGCGTCAACCTGGTATCCGGTTACGTGACCGGCGGCCTGGGCGACGTGGCCAAGGCCACCCTGGGCTTCAACCACTTCAGCGACGGCAAAGTGGAAGGCGCGGCGGACGAGCAATACTTCACTGACCAGTCTCCGTCCGGTTACTTCCGTCTGGAAGGTGATGTTGGTCCGATGAACTGGGGTGTCCAGTACGTGACTGCACGCGACGGCGGCCTGATCGCACCCGGTTTTGATACCTACTCCAGCCTGATCAACAGCAACCCCGACGCAACCCAAAGCGCCACCAGCATGTACCGCATGGGCGGCACCTTGGGCGTGAAGGACTACGATGAGGATCTGGTGATCGGTAAGCTCACCTGGAACGTCACCGACAAGTTCGCCGTAACCGGCGCCGTGGGCCAACTGTCCGTGGACAATGCGCTGATCGATGCCGATGACGACAGCATGGTCTACGACCTGCAGTTCGCCTACCAGGTCAACAAGGCGCTGCGTACCTGGTTGTCCGTGGGCATGCTGGAAAAAAACAAGGCCGGAACCCTGTCCGGCAATGGCCTGATTGGCTCTCTGTCGGGAATGAACACCTTCGCCGACGACGACGTGAAAGCCGCCAGCCTGAACATGACCGTGAACTTCTGATTGTTTTCCCAATCAGTAACCCTCTGGAAAGGGGCGGCCTCAGCCGCCCCTTTTCTTTTGCCTTCTCCCCGCCCGCGCTGATATTGCCCCGCCGGCGATAGCCTCAGAGCCCCTTCCGGCTTCCATTTTCCTCTGCCGTTTCAGGATCCACAGAGCCCTCCTCCGCGCCAATCCTGACACCTCTAGGCCGCTTTCCACGGGGGATACCCGTGCGCCAGCACACGATCAGTCCTCTCCGGGAAGGATGAATATCCCCATTCCCGGTCGCTCCCAAAACATCCCTCACCTCATCATTATTGTTTAATTCAACTTGGTTTATATATCTAAGTATTTTCCTTTCTATTTTTATATCAATAGAACAATCGTTCCACATTTTAAATAATAATTTTATTAACCCGTAACTCAGTCTTTTTATCCCGACTAAAAATTAGAAACATCCCAATTAGTATAAATTTCACATCTCGTCGGAAACGACGATTGTTACCGTTTCTCCATGAAGGGAAAGATAAGCTGACCGGCGCGTATTAATACGTTTAACCAGAAATACGCTCTGGCAATTAAGAGCCCTCCAGAATAAGACGGGCTCACTCGGGAGAAACTGCCTTCGGAAGGGCGCGAGGGACATCGGGGATTGGCACACGGGTACAAATAAAAACCGGGTGTGGTCGCCATGGCGCATCGACGCCATCCGAAGTTCCCGGATACCAATAAACTTCGAACAATAAAGGGCAACAACAATGGCATTTAAGTGGACCGAAAAACAAAATACACCGCTGAGCACCAGCACCCCTTCAAATCAACTCCGAAAAAGTATTAAGGCCGCCGCGATCGGCTCCGCCATCGGCCTCGGCACCCTGATGTCGTCTTCCGCCATGGCACTGAAAACCGATTTCGGTATGGAATACCGCGCCACCGCGTTCGGCGTTACTTCCGACGCTTTTGACACCGGCACCCCTGGCACGTCGGACACGGATACCGGCTTCGGTCATCTGATCCGGGTAAAAGCCAACTTCCTGGATGAAGACACCGGCATCTCCGTCTACACCAGTGTGGAGCTGGCCGGTGACCGTTGGGTCGGTGACAGTCACGGCGCCGCCTCTCCCGCCAATGATCAGGCTTTCAACACCGGCAGCCGCGGCGACAATGTGCGCCTGGATCTCGGCTATGTGCAGATTCCAGTGGGTCACACCATCTTCCGCGTGGGCCGGCAGGCCACCAGTTACAATAACTGCTTCCTGGTGTGTGACGACCGCCGTGACCGGGTCCTGATGATTCAGCCCCTGAGCAAGAAGACCACGCTGGTGGCACTTTATGATCGCCGCCAGGACTCCACGCCTTTCGCCAACCAGGACAACGGTGATATGACCACGCTGGGTATCACCAGCAAGATCACCGACAACTGGACCGCTGGCCTGGTCTACGTGCAGTGGATGAACAACTACGAAGGGATGACCCCACACCCCGGCGGCGGAGCCGCGCCCTATGTACTCAACAACGTCACCCTGTTCTCCGGTTATGTCAGCGGCGGCCTCGGTGATGTCGCCAAGGCCACCTTGGGCTTCAACTACTTCACCAACGGCAACGTGGAAAATGGCGTGGACGACCAGTTCTTCACCGATCAGTCCCCGTCCGGCTATCTACGCCTTGAAGGCGACGCCGGTGTCGTGGACTGGGGACTGCAGTACATCATGTCCAAGGACGGCGGTTTGATTTCCCCCGGCTTCGACACCTACTCCAGCCTGATCAACAACAACCCTGATTCCACTCAAAGTCCCACCAGTATGTATCGCATGGGTGGCACACTCGGGGTCAAAGGCTACGATGAGGAAGTGATCGCCGGCAAACTGACCTGGAATCTCACCGACAAGTTCGCCGTTACCGGCGCCGTGGGCCAGCTATCGGTGGACAACAGCGTCGTCGACGACGACAGCATGTTCTATGACCTGCAATTCAGCTATCAGGTCAACAAAACCCTGAGAACCTGGCTGTCCGTGGGTATGCTGGAAGAGAACAAAGCCGGCGTGTTGTCCAGCAACGGCCTGGTCGGTCCTTTGCCCTCGGCGGCTTTCGCCGACGACGATGTGAAGGCCGCCAGCCTGAATATGACCGTCAATTTCTAAGCTCCCAGTTCCGTGTGGTTAGGGCAGTCCAGGATGGACCGCCCTCCTGGAATCCGCTTGGATTCGCTGCACCATACCGCGCGGCATGAGGGTCCCTTCGCCCTGTTGTCCGCCTCTCGTCGCGTCACCCGCGGATCGTGCCATTTCCGCTGGTACGCGGCGCTTTTTTCGTTCGGGTCGGAGAGTCTGACACTGGACACTCCCTCTTCAGTTGCGCAAACTCCAAGGGACGTCCGGGCCGGCCAGTTCCGACCCGCCCCCTCAATGCGGTAGAAACGGAAACATCCATGAATAACAGCCCCCGTCGAGCCCTGCTTGGTCTCCTGGCGGCCGCCTTTGTCAGCGGCTGCGCCAACCAGAACCTGGACACTGAAAACGCACTGGCAATGGTCGATTCTCCGACCGAGCTCAACACGCCCAAACCGGAATGGAAGACGCCGTTCTGGGAACGCGACGCCAGTGAACAGGGTGCCGTCACCGCATTCCAACATCGCGACGAACCCCTCAATAATGTCGGCGTGCTGGTACAGGGCCAGCTCGGCAGTGCCGATGCCTTCTGGAACACCCTCATCGAAGGCGCTCCGGAACATGGCTTCGTGATCGTACCCACCGGCACCCTGCGCGACGCTCTCAGTAATACCCAGGGTTGCGGCAATGCACCATTGCAAAGCGAAAGCTGCCTTGACGGTCTGACCAGCTACCCGGGCGTGCGCCTGTTGGTGGAAGTGATTCCCGCGGGTCAGAATCAATTACAGGTTTCCCTGCGTGATACCACCCGTGACGGTGTCTCCACGGTGACCCTCGGAACGGATGGCAACGGCGGCGCCGACGCCCTGCTGGATGAGCTGGCCGCCCGCGCTGACAGCGCCCGCTGGTCAGTACGGGCTTTCGACGGCGGTGACGGCCATGTTTATATCCCCGCCGGCCGCCGCAACGGGCTGGCACTGGGCACCGAACTGGAGGTGCGGCAGCCGGGACAAGCCATCCAGGCGCCGTCCGGTCAGGTGATCGGTTGGCGGCCCGGCGCCGTTGCCGGCAAGGTGAAAGTGACTCAGTGGGTTGGTGAAGGTCTGTCCGTGGTTGAGACCACCTCGGGCAGCGCCCCCAGCCCCAATGACTGGCTCACCCTGCCCCGCAAGAAGAACTGATCCGCTTGTTTGAACAGGAACATCAATGGTCCGGGGGCCATTGATGTTCCGCAAGTTGCTGGCGTGCCACACCCAAAGCCTGTTTACCGGCCTTGGAAACATGAATTCAGTGGTTCCCACGAAGCCGCTGTGGGAAGCGGCCTTGGCCGCGAACGCCCCCGGGCCGTCGGCCATTCGCTTGCAAGCAAGCTTTCCACAGCGGCTTTGTAGTCGAGGTTCATGGAAACGGCCAGGCGATGTAATCCTTGCCCTCAGCGCCGTTTCATACGATACAGGCCGCCCTTGCGGTCGGCACTGAAGTAGAGATCGCCGTTGGCGGCCTCCACCACATCATTGAACACGCCGGTGGGCGGCAAGCCCTGAAGCTGGGGCAACCCCACCGGCAGTTCCTCCGCCAACACTCGCTGGTCGCCCCGGACCGGGTCCACTTCCAGCAAACGGCGCTTGCCCACTTCCATCACCAGCAGCTTGCCCTCCCGGGTCAGATCGATGCCTTCCGGCAAGGTCAGGTCATCACGGATCAGGCGACGGGACCAGTCCTCGGTATTGAACGCCCACAGATTGCCGCCGGCATCGGCGACATACAGCGTCGAGCCGTCCTTGCTCAGGGACAAGCCGGCCGGCCCTTCCAGGTCCTCCACCACCACATCCCGTTTTTTACCTTCCTTGCCGGCCACCCGCACCAGATTGCCGTTGGCCAGTTCGGCCACCAGTAAACTGCCATCGTCAAGGCGGACCACATCGTGCGGCGCCTTGAACTCATGCAGGGAGCGCTTCAATTCACCACTGTGCCGGTCGAATTCCTGCACCACGCCGGCGGCCCAGCTGGCGGTGACCACGGTGTCCTGATCCGCCCAGATGTTCATCGGGTATTCCAGGTCCGAGCCCCATACCCGCGCCAGTTCGTGCACCTTGCCTTCACCCACCGCATAGCGGCGCAAGGCGAACACATCGGCGATGTAGATGTCGTCACCGACCACCGAAAGCCCTGCCGGGGCGGCCAGATCCGAACTCACCAGAGTGCGGACCTTGCCGCTTTCCGGATCCACTTCCTGGATCGAGTTGTCCGCCATATTGGAGACATAGATGCGCTTGCGTTTATCGTCCACGGCCAGGTTATCCAGGGCCGGCTTCAGCGTGGCCACCGTGGTTTTGGCGCCGCTGTCCACATCGACGCGCACCAGTTCACCGGTTTTGGTGTCCACCACGTAGAGCCCGCCGTCGGCATCGAAATTCACTGCCGCGGGAACCTGAAAATCCCGCGCCACGGTTTCCATCTTGCCGCTGTCCACGTCCACCCGAACCACTTTGCCCTTGAACCACAACGGCCCGTACAGCTTGCCGTCGGCGCCGAATTCAAAACCATTGAGGCCGCCCATGTCTTCCTTGATTTTACGGACCGGCGCTTCACCCTGGCGGTCGATTTCGTAGAGCGCATCGCCCATGAACACCTGGGTGGCGAATAACCGGCCTTCCTCGTTATAAGCCAGGGAGTTGATGCCGGGCAGCCCCAGGGCGGCGTCACGCACTTCGCCCTCGGCATCGCGAATGCGCAGAATACCGCTGAGGTAGGAGGTCCAGGCCATTTCGCCGTCGGGCCCGAAGGCGACATCGTCGGCCATGCCCTCATCCGGCCCTTCAAACACCGTCACCTTGCCGCTGTTGATGTCCACGCGATTCAGCGATTGTCCCACCACGCTGCCGGCGTACAAACGCCCTTCAGCGTCCACACCCAGCCCGTGCACACCCAAATAGGGCAAGGGACCGACCACGGCCTTGGGGGCGTCATAGCGCGCCTCCTGTGCCTGAACAACGGCACTCCCGAATGACAAACACAACACCAGCGTCATCCAGCGCCATTGAGTGCGGGGTCGACAATACATACAACTCTCCATTCCGTGTCCTGGTCATACCGGCACTTCGCCGGACAAAGGGGCAGATTAGCAGGCCAGGCTATTTCAGGCGATCCAGCCAGCGTTGGCCGCGATCGGAGGCCAGCCCGTCGGCCCAGCGGGTGGTTTCCGGCAGACGGTAGCGGGTGACACAGGCCATCACCCACTCCAGCGCCGTGGCCAGTGACAGACGATGGCCCGGTGAGATGAACAACGGCTTGACCCCTTGCCGTGTTCGCAGCACCGCGCCAATCACTTCGTCGCCGTCACGCAGCGGCACCCAGGCGCCACGCCGGTCCGGCACCGGATCATGGGTACCGACCAGGCGGCTTTTCGCCACGCCAATACTGGGCAGGCCGGTCAATACGCCAAGGTGAGAGGCCACCCCAAGGCGGCGCGGGTGGGCGATGCCCTGACCATCGCACAGCAGCAGGTCCGGCGTCACGCTCAGCGACGACAGCGCCCGCAGGACCACGGGACACTCGCGGAAGGACAACAAACCTGGCACATAGGGGAAGGAAACCGGCAAACGGGCCAGGGCGTGGTCCACCGGTTCCAGGGTAGCGGCATCCAACACCACCACCGCCGCCCGGGCGGTGTGTTTGTTCTCGAACCCCACATCCACGCCGGCCACGGTACGCACCACGGGCAGTTGATCCTCGGTGATCACGGCGGTGGCGGTATTCCGCTGCAAGGCGATGGCATCACGGGGCGTCAGGTTCGCCCACTCCCGTTCCAGATTCATCCGCTTTCGACCCTCGCTCGCCATCGGCAGAAGAGGCAGGATGCGCCAGCCCTGGCCTTGATGCCAGGCCCTTGTGTCAGGAACGGACCAGACCGGCCTCACCGGTTGGAGCCGGCGGAGCGGATTCCCACAGCGGATGGGGTCCGGCCCGGCGCAAGCGCCGCACTCGCAGCCACTCCACCGCCGCCAGACTGGCCGCCACCGCCCACAAGGCAATGTTGACCAGGTAGATATGAGGCTCACTCCAGGACGCAAAGCCTTCCAGACCGCCCTGCACCACGGGAACCAAAGCGTACAGAGCAATGCAGCCGCGTAATCCCCACCGGCACATGGCCAGTGGCGCCGCCTTCAGGGCAAGCAGCAGGGTCAACAGCAGCACGGCCAGGAAAGCGCCTTTTTCCGACCAGGCCACGGCGCCGGCCCATGGCGAATGGCTGATCACCTTGTTGGCGATACAACTCACCGCGAGCCCCGCCATCACGCCAAAGGTCACCCCCAGTGTCACCCGCAACATAATGATGGCGGACCGGTTCGGCCCCTGGCGGTCGGTGCGCCGCTCGGCCCACATCACATTGCCGGAGAAGAACAACAAACACCCCAACAGGCCGAGAACGAAATACAGGCCACGAACCAGCAACCCGCCATAGTCACCGAAGTGCAGGGAATACACAGGTGACAAAGCGGCGTGATTGAACGGGCGGTTACCGGGGCTGGAGACAGTCAGGGTGCGGGCGTTATCACCGGCCAGCACCACATGGGCATGATGGGCGATCCAGCCTGGCACGGACCCGGCCACATCCACCACCGCATTGCGGTCCCCATACTGCTGAACCTCGATCCAATCCACCCGCAGATCCGGCAACTCAGCCCGGGCGGCGGCCACGTACGCCGCCACGCCGGCCATCTCCACCATTTCGCCGCTGGCCCGTGGTGTTGGCCAGGCTTCGGTGGCTTCAGTGATGGCCCCTTGCAACTGTGGACCGAACACCAAGGTTCCCGCCACCAGCGCCAGCAATGCGAAACAGCCCATGGCCGCGCCGGTAATGGCGAAGATGGCGTGGAAAGGAAAGCTGATGACACCGACCAAATTGTGCAGATTCTTCCAATAGCGCCGCAGGTTGCCCTGATGCCGCAGAGCAAAGAATTCCTTCTTCATTTTCGGCCAGTGGATAACCAGCCCGCCGATCAGGGCGGCACCGTACAGCACCGAGATAATGCCCATCAGATAAAGGCCGACCACCGGCAGTGCCAGCTTGTAGTGCAGCTCATTGATGAACTCAGCCAGCTCCGAACGCGGCGTCTTGACCCGTTCACCAGCGGCGCTGAAATCACTGGCATGGTCAAACCGCCATTCCTGATTGGCGTCCTGCCACAGGGCCACCGGGTCATCCCCCGGCACCAGATACATCAGTTTGGCCGCCTCCGGCGTGACCGCCAGCACCTGATCCAGCAGCGCCTGGAGGTCGCCCTCACCGCCACCGCTTTCGGCGACATAAGGCTCCTGCCAATGATGTAACTCTTCATGAAACATGTTCAGGGCGCCAGCGAAGAACGCCACGAACAGGGCCAGCCCGGCCAGCATGCCCAGCCAACCGTGCAGATCAATGTGTTTGCGCAGGGTCTCCGCTTTCATGCCGCCGCTCCGTAAAGTCCGGTGGTCTGCAGCAGTATCCAGGCGGCACCGTTGGCGGCCACCAGCCAGACTGCGGTGCGCCCGTGGGTGGCGGGCAGCGCGGCCAACATGATCAGTGCCGACCACAGGACCACGGATAACAGCAAATACAGCACCAGCCATTGCCGCCAGTCCACCGGCACTATCGCCGCCATCAGACCGCAGAGCATCAAGGCCAGCGGCAGTCCCAGCACGGTTCCAAGCAGCACCCTCATGATCGGGATCGCCCCTGAGCCCGGTAACCGTCCACCAGATGGCCCACTATCATCGGCAGCACCATGCTCCCCAGGGCAAACACCCACAACCCTGTAAACAGCCCCACACCAGTGCCCCAATGCGCGGCCCAGCCGGCCAGTCCGCCCACCACCATCAGCAACCCGCCGAGGCGGGCCGCCGGCGGTAACGGCAAGGCCAGCAGCCGCTGCTGCCGATCGGAGAAATAAAGCAAGGCGGCGCCCAACAGGGTCACCACCACCAGAAGTAGCGTCATGGGGAAAGGCAATAAATCATGATAACGATTCGCATTTATAACCCTTCAGCTCGGGCAGGGTCAAGGTGGGCGAACCGGAGAGGAGGCGGATTCAGATTACCCGGACAAGGAACGCATAATGCTTTGGGCGGTGCTTATGGCTTCCGGATCGAGACTGTCCCAATCCACCGAGCCCTGATCAGGCACCCAGACATCAGTGAACGCGGCGGCATCCGCCACCGCCATCTCCGGCGACAACAGCGGTACCCGCAACCATTGTCCACGCAGGCCGCCGGCCTGGGATACTTCCCGCAGCCACTCGCTGGGCCGGCGATGCAAACGCACGGAAGAAAACACACAGCCGTCGGTCTCCTCGGAAACCGCGCAGTCGAGCCGGGCATCGCGCTCACGGCTGACCTGATGCCGCCATAATGCCGAGCCCCCGATGATCACCAGGGAAGGGAATGCCAACCGCAAGGCCGTGGCCAGATGCTCATCCGCCAGCACTTCGCCGACCGCGCAACGGACAAACACCGGTCTCGGCGGCGCCACCTGTCGCACCCGGCCGCTCTCCAACCAGCGCAACACCTGTGCCATCGCCTCATCGTCACTGCTGCCGCTCTGTTTGATGTCGGCCAGAGTGAACACCGGACCTGTTTCGATCATTGGCGCACCGTGAACACGGACTCTTCGCGCAACCCCAGCCAGTGGCGAATCCGCAGAGCCGGACTGACCACCGAGCAAACCAGGGCAACCCCGGCGGGATGGCGAGCCAGCACAGTCCTCATGGAGGTGAGCAGCTGGACGCGCTGCTCCATTTCATCAATTACGCCGACACGGTGTGATAATGGGTGGCGGGATTGCGCCAGACGCAGCGTCAGCAGCCGCCCCTGGTATTCCTCCTGCAAGGCGGCGTAGGCACGTTCCACCACGCTGAAGGCACTGAGGCGTTGCACGCCTCTTACCCCCAGCCCGCTGCGGCCGGTGCTCACCCTGCCCGCTGCAGGAGTGGTGCGGCGCGCGCACTGGCTCAGCCAGCGCCACCACCAGGGCTGCCGCCGCGATTCACTCAGATACAAAGCCCAGGCCCGCAACCGCCGAATGTCACGGCGCAGTTCCCTGGCACGACCATGCCGGTTGCGCCCCATGGAACGGGACACCGCCAGATATTCCCGCAAGGCTTGCACACGACCCTGAATCGCACACAGGGCGAGGTCGACGGGGTAACCCCCGGCATCGATCTGTTCCTGGCATCCCATGGGTCCACCTCACACTGGGGAAAACGGAGCGCTGTTCGCGGACCACCCACAAACACCGCAACCGGGTTGTAACTTTAGTCAGTCCGACCGGAATCACCAAAGAGGGAAACAGTGCCGTTTGCGTGAATGGATGTAGCCGATTGTATCGGTTGGGCATGACACCCACGGCGGTGGGAAAAGAAGATTGCCGACGGCGCGCGCGCCGCCGGAAAAACAACACACCGCCAGGGTGGCGGTGTGTTTTCAGACTGCAACGAAAAGATCAGTTTTGGTTTTCACCGGTAACCGCGTCTTTAACGTCTTCACCGGTTTCCTTGGTCTTGTTCCAGGCATCCTCACCGGCTTGCTTGGTCTTATCCAGGGCTTCCTGACCAGCTTCCTTGGTATCCTGCCAGGTTTCGTCGGCGCTCTCGCCGGCTTTTTCCATGGTCCCTTCGTTGGTCATATCGTCCACGGCCTGATCCACTTTCTCACCCGCTTCCTCCATTGGGCCTTCCTGTTGATCACAGGCAGCCAGACCCAGCAGAGCACCAAACAACACAACGACAAAACCTTTGCTGAACGTACGCATAATTGCTCCTTGCACGTATCCATGAACGTTGCGGCAAATCTAGGCTTTTCCCCGTTTTATGTCAGCTAAATGTCCGGCGTTTTCCGGGGATTTTACGAATATCCGCGATGATTTTACGAAACGGTATAACGGGTGGCAGGCAATAAATTGAGCATTTTATGAACTATATATATGACCGTCAGCGCCACCACCACTGCCACGGTAATGGAGCTGAATCGATACAACGTCTGATAAATCGCGTCCTGCTCTGGTAATAAATACTGCCCGAAAATCACCGCGATGGTGGTTGCACCGGCAAACCCCACGCCACTGACACCTTCCCGCACATGCTGTCGGGCAAAAAACATCAGCGCCACCCAGTAGAGTGGGCCGACCAGCAGCCAGTTTGAATACCAGTCGTATAACAGCAACTGAATCAACAACGCGGCATTGCAACCAAGCAGCACACCCATCGCCCGTGCACGACCATACTGCACCGCGCCGGCATAGGTCATCGGGAATAACATCAACAAGGTGGTGACCTGAGCGGATAGAGAGTCGCGCAAATCAAAAATCTGGAAGACCAGGAAACTGACGGTGGCCACGGTCGAGCCGAGCAATACCTGGTGCCGCAACTGCTCCGGGCTCTTTTGCGGTGGCGAAGGGGGCGCGGCGTCCTGCTTCGGCGGAAACAGACCGCACAACAACCAGGCCACCGCCACCGTCAGCAGCGAGGCCGCCACATTGGCCTTGGCCATGCCACCGAAATCCATGTCCGGATAACTGGCGAAATGGAACAGCACGCTGGAAGAGACCAAGCCATTGGCGCCGAACAGGAAAAAGCGCCCGCTGGCCATGCAATAAAAACGGATCGCGAACAGAGACCAGGCCAGAGGCGTCATCAACAGCGGCTGATCACCGAACATTCCCGCCAGCACATAGACTTCCAGCACGTTGACCAGCGACGCGGCCACGAACTGCAAACTGGCATGGGCGCTGAAGCGCGGCACCATCCCCAGCAACAGCACCGGATAAACGCAAAAAAACAGACCGGTGCTCCACTCGGTCAGGTGGGCGAAGCCAAATCCGATCAGGGACCCCAGGCTGATACGCAGACATTGCCGGAATTGATCCGGAGTCAGGCTGTGAGCATCACGTGCCGTCATACCGGCCCCGCTCAGTACAGGTAGTGCAGCAGGGAGAGAACGCGGATCTGCAACCAGCCAAAGCCGTGACTAAGCCACGACAACCGGTCCCTCGGATAGAGCTGCACGGTGGTGCGCGCGCCAACCCGCAATGGCGGTTCCTCGTCACCGCCCTCCAGTACCAGCCGCACCCGGACCCGTTGCGCATCGCGCACCCAGCGATCGGTGTTTTCCACCTGAGCCAGCTGGCCGTCCGGCACGCCCTGGCCGTCGCGCACCCCTTTGCCCATGGATTGCACGCGGGCATCGAAGACCCGCCCCGGCCAGGCATCGAAAACAATCTCGGCACGATCACCAGGATGTACGTCGCGCAGGCTCTTTTCTCGGAAATCCGCCGCCACCCACACTGGCGCGTCGGCGATCAGACTGACCAGCGGTTCGCGGGCACTGGCGTAGGTCCCCGATTCCAGTTGCAGGTTGTCCACGACTCCGGCCACCGGCGCGGTGATGCGGGTCCGCGACCAATCCAGCCGTGCCTTTTCCAGCTCGTTCATGGCCTGCGCCAGAGCCAGGTTGTGTTCCTTGTCCTCGCCCAGACGGGTTTCCAAACTGCGGATGGTGGCGCGGGCCGATTCCAGCTCGGACTCGGCGTTATCCACCGCCAGTTCGCCCTGCTCCCATTCCTGGCGCGACACCGCCCCGCCCTCGAACAGATTCTTCAGTCTCTGCCGCTGCCGCCGGGCCTCCTCCAGCGTCGCCCGGGCGCTGGTCTCACGTGCCCGGGCACCAGCCAGATCCGCCAATAACACGGCGTTGTCCTGCCCGGCTTCCGCCACCCGCAGTTCCGCGCCATCCATGATCAGCCGGTAATCCTGCTCCGCCACGGTGAACAGCAGATCCCCTTGATTCACATGGTCGCCGTTAGTCACCGCCACGCCGGTCACCTCTCCGGCCACCTGTGGCGCCACCTGCACCACGTAACGCTGCACCCGCGACAAGGTCGTCAAAGGCGCATGCAGGTCCATCCAGACCACATAAGCGAATACCAGGGCGAACACCACCAGGGCACGGCGCACCCAGCGGCTGAACTGCTGTTCAGGGGTCATCAAAGGCTCCGTTGGACAGGGAGGCCGCGCATTGTATAGCAAAGAGAAAGGGCATCATGACCAAACGGTCACTGATGTGCGCTGGGAGGCCCGCGATGCCCTTGCTATGCTTCCTGGCGGAGGACCAGGAATGAAGCGCATCGGACGGCAACTGGGCGGCCTGACCCAGTTGATCACCGCCATGGGGAGTGAAATCACCCAGGTGGTACAAGACATGCACGGCGCCATCGCCAACCCGTTGGGCTGGCGCGGTGCTGACTACGCGCCGGCGCCGCGCGTCTACGGCGCGGTGCGCCGGGGCCTGCGCCACGCCGGCGAGGTGGCCGCCCTCGGTGCCCTGGCCGCGGATCCTCATCGCCGGGTCAGTTATCTCGATCTGCAAAGTGTCCTCAATGGCGTCTTTGGCCAGCTGCTCAGCGCCCAGCGCAGCCACTACGCTCTGCCAATGACCCTGCATCCGCCACGGCCGGAACCGGGGCGCGATACTCTGGTCTTGTATCTGCACGGCCTTTGCATGAATGAAAGCTGCTGGCAGCACACCGCGCAGCAGCGTTTCAATCAGCGTCTCGAAAGTGTCTTGAATGCGGATATCGCCTATTTGCGCTACAACACCGGACGTCATATTTCCGACAATGGCGCCCGCCTGTCCCGGCTGCTTGAGCACACTCCCCTGCCGCCACGGCTGATCCTGATCGGACACAGCATGGGGGGCCTGCTGGCCCGCAGCGCCGTGCACCACGCCCGCCAGCATGGCCACCGCTGGGTGGAACGGGTATCGCACCTGGCTTGCCTCGGTTCGCCCCACCAGGGGGCCTTGCTGGAACAGGTGGGTAATCAGGCCAACCGGCTGCTGGCGGTCACCCCCTACTCCCGCCCGCTGATGCGGCTGGGTAATCTGCGCTCCGACGGTATCCGCGACTTGCGCTTCGGCTACGTGGTCGAGGAACAGTGGCAAGGTCTGCCGGAAGACGCGCCCCGCCCACGCAGCAAAGTACCGCTGGACGAGCACATCCAGCATCTGTTTCTGGCCGGCACCCTGAGCGAGCATCGCACTCCGGCTCCCCTGGGCGACTGGCTGGTGGGTGTCGACAGCGCTCTCGCCCGCCGCCTGTACCCGGACGCGCCGCAACTGACCCGGGCTCTGTTTCATGGCATGGGCCACATGGCCATGCTCTCCGATGCCCGCACCTACCGTGCTCTGAGCGACTGGCTGGCGCTGTGAAGGTAAGCTGCCGCCTGTGCCAAGCCAGCGATAGCCGAGCCTTCGCCAGCGTCGATGGCCGCGATTATTGGCGCTGCTCCCGTTGCCAGCTGACGTTTCTGGATCAGGGCCAGTTGCCCGACCGGGATCAGGAGAAAGCGCAGTACGATCTGCACCAGAACAACCCGGGAGACGCCGGCTATCGCCGCTTTCTGGATCAACTGGCGGCACCACTGGCCGAACGGCTACCGGACGGCGCCGAAGGATTGGATTATGGCTGCGGCCCGGGCCCCGCGCTGGCCCGCCTGATGGGCGAACGGGGTTTCCCCATGGCGGTGTACGACCCCCTCTACCGTCCGGAAACCGATGTGCTGGCGGGACAGTATGACTTCATCACCTGCACCGAGGTGATCGAGCATCTGCACTGGCCCCATCTTGAGTGGCGTCGCTTCGCCCAGCTGGTGCGCCCCGGTGGATGGCTGGGACTGATGACCCGCTGGCTTACCGACGACGCTCACTTTCCTCGCTGGCACTACCGGCGGGATCCCACCCACGTCTGTTTCTGGAAACCAGAGACCTTCGCCTGGCTGGCACGGCGGGACGGTTGGCAAGTGGTGTACGCGGAAAATCCGGCTGTGATTTTGAGGAAGGTCTGACGCCGGACGCCGGAC
>NZ_AQPF01000022.1:0-62452 GCF_009846745.1 Alcanivorax xiamenensis
GTCCAGCGTCCAGCGATTCTCAACTCCTCCGCGCCAGGCCCCAATAGCATCCCAATGCCGCCAGCGCCGTCGCCGCCATCAATCCGGTCATCGGCAATGGAGTGCCGTTATGTATCATTCCCAGCCCGGTGCCGATCAGTCCCGCGAGCAGGAACTGCAGGCAGCCATTGAGACCAGTGGCGGCGCCGGAATCACTGTCAAAGTAGGCGAGAAAGCTGGCGATGGCGTTGGGAATGATCAGCGCGCCCATACCCGCCACCATCATGATCAGGGGCACCGTGTTCCACAGCGATAAGGCCCCGGTTAACGTCAGCACCAGCAGAGCAAGCGCCGACAACGTCTGAATCACCAGCGCCACGCCGAGAATGTCGGCGCCGCGATAGCGGCGCAGCAACAGCACATTGAGCCGGTTCAGACCAAGCATGGTGACGATGTTGCAGCCGAAATAGATCGGGAAACGGGTTTCATCGATACCGAAATAATCGATGTAGAGGAACGCCGCGTCGGTAATGAAGATGAACATGGCGGAGAAGCCCAGACTGTTGGTGAGGATGAACCCCATCGCCACCCGTTGCCGCAACACCCGGCCATAGGCGGCGAACATGCGATGACGCAGCGGCTCCGGATCCACCTTCGGTATCACCGTGGGCAACGCGAACCGCAATACCAGCACCGCCACCACCGCATAAGCCGCCAGAAACACGAAGATGCTCTGCCAGCCCAGTTGTTTCAGTAACACGGCGCCGATGGCGGGCGCCAGCAACGGTGCCATCAACATCACCAGGCCGATGGTGGTCAGCACCCTGCCGGCATCCGGACCGGTGAAGTGATCCCGCACCGAAGCCGCGCAGATTACCACCGTGGCGCCACCACCAACGGCCTGGACCACCCGCAGCAGATAGAG
Source organism: Alcanivorax xiamenensis (assembly GCF_009846745.1). Classification (NCBI taxonomy): domain Bacteria; kingdom Pseudomonadati; phylum Pseudomonadota; class Gammaproteobacteria; order Oceanospirillales; family Alcanivoracaceae; genus Alcanivorax; species Alcanivorax xiamenensis. Next base: position 905 of record NZ_AQPF01000022.1, read on the forward strand.
CATCCGCACACTCTCGGTGACGGCGATGGCGAGACTGGCGAGAAAGAACACCAGCAGTCCCACATAGGCCACCGGCTTGCGCCCGAAGTGGTCCGATAACGGACCACCCAGCCATTGTCCCAGCGCTACCCCGATCACATAAAAACTCACCGACAGCTCCACCGCGTGCACCGCCACGCCGAAGTCATCGGCCATGGTCGGCAGCGCCGGCAGATAGGTATCGATGGCCAGCGGCCCGAGGGCCACCAGACTGCCCAGCATGATCGCCAGGCGCGTGGGGGAAATGGCAGACATACAGGCTCGTTTTTGGCGAACGGCTTTCCTCACCCGTCGGGTCTCACGGGGTTCGCCAGGGGTATAAGCGGGGTACGCGACGCCGGCCAGCGTGGCCGGGCAGTCACAAGATCAGGGCCTGTTCACGCTATTTTCATCCCGTCTGCTGGATGCCCTTTTTGCCTCCAACGAGGCGGAGGGCACGCGGTTTGGTCATTCCAAATGAGTAACCGACAACGACGCGGGAGGTAAAAAGGGCTCCAGCCCTTCGGGTTGCGGCTAAAACGCCACCACTCTACGTTACTCGTCGTTCATTTGGAACAACCAAACTTCTCTCCTCGCGCCTGGATTGGTGACGTTTTAGCCGCAACAGGCGGGACGAAAATAGCATGAACAGGCCCTAACACCGTCGGCACCATTTCCCCTGCTTCGTGGCGCAATCGCCCCAATCCGTCGGGCCGACATCGGCAACCATTGAAAAATCCATGCTCCCGGACGGTTCCGATACGACCAGTGAGGCCCTACACTTGCGCAGATGCCCCGGGCCACCGGGCACTCCCAAGCCAGTAAAAGGATGTTCATGGAACTGACTCTTCCGATCCAGCTTGCCCTGATCGTGGTGGTGGCCTTTCTATGCCAATGGGGCGCCTGGCGCCTCAAACTGCCGGCGATTCTGCCGCTTCTGCTGTCCGGTCTGCTGCTCGGTGGCGGCCTCGGGCTGATCGATCCCAAAGCCATGTTCGGCGACCTGTTACTGCCCAGCGTGTCCCTGGCGGTGTCGATCATCCTGTTTGAAGGCGCGCTCACTCTCAAATTCGATGAAATACGCGGTCTGGAGCGCACCGTACGCCGACTGGTGACCTGGGGCGCTCTGGTCACCTGGGCGGTGGTCACCGCCGCCACCTGGCATTTCCTCAAACTGCCACTGGATATGGCGTTGCTGTTCGGTGCCTTGGTGGTGGTCACCGGCCCTACCGTTATCGTTCCGCTGTTGCGCAGCGTGCGGCCGGTCAGCAGCGTGTCACGGTTGCTGCGCTGGGAGGGCATCGTCATCGATCCGCTCGGCGCGATTCTGGTGGTGTTGGCCTATGAACTGGTGGCGGCCACCGGCCAGGGAGCACTGCTGCATGGCCTTTGGTTATTCGCCCAGTCCATGGTGCTGGGCGTGGTGATCGGTTCCCTGGTAGCGTTCATGCTGGCGTTTCTGCTCAAGCGCCATCTGGTCCCGGAATACCTGCGCAGCTTCCTGGTGTTGTCCGTGGTGGTGGGCGAGTTCGTGCTGGCCAACTGGCTTGGCGAGGAATCCGGGCTGGTGGCGGTCACCGCCACCGGTATCGTGCTGGCCAACCTCAAGGGCGTGCGCACCGACGATATTCTCCACTTCAAGGAGAACCTGTCGGTGATGCTGATTTCGGTTCTGTTCATCATCCTCGCCGCCCGCCTGGACATGGCCCAGCTGGCGCAGCTGGGCAGCGCCACCCTGGTGGTGTTGCTGGTGGTGCAATTGGTGGCCCGCCCGTTGTCGGTCTGGGTGTCCACGCTGGGCAGCAAACTCAATTGGCGGGAGAAAGCATTGCTCGCCTGGATCGCGCCGCGCGGCATCGTCGCCGCGGCGGTGTCCGCCCTGTTCGCGGAGCGTCTGGAAAGCAACGGCGTGGAAGGCGCCGAGCTGCTGGTGCCGCTGACCTTCTCGGTGATCATCGGCACCGTGGCGCTGCAAAGCCTGACCGCGCGTCCGCTGGCGCGGCTGTTGAAAGTGGCGGAACCGGCGCCGCGCGGCTTCCTGATCATCGGTGCCAATCCGGTGGCTCGAGCCATCGGCAAGGCACTCAATCAGAATGGTTTCCCGGCCATGGTCACCGATTCCAGTTGGGAGAACATCCGCGCGGCGCGGATGGCCGGCCTGGCCACTTACTACGGCAACGCGGTTTCCAGCCATGCCGACCAGTACCTGGATCTGGTGGGCTACGGCAAGCTGCTGGCGATGAGCCCGCGACGGGAAATGAACGCGGTGGCGACCATGCGCTACCGCCTGGAGTTCGGCGAACGCAATGTCTACAGCCTGCCCTGGTCCGGTGACAAGGAAGAGAAACACGAGATTGCGTCCCAGCATCGCGGCGGCACTTTGTTCGATGAGGATCTCACCTACGCCCGGCTCGCCAGTCTGATCAGCCAGGGTGCCGAAGTGCGCAAGACCCGCCTCACCGACGAATTCGATTACGCCGCCTATCTGCAGGTGGAAGATCGCCAGGTGTGGCCGCTGTTCGCGGTGGATAGCCGTGATCGCATCCATGTTTTCAGCGCCGACAGCCGTCCCGAACCCAAGTCCGGCTGGTCACTGTTCGGTCTGATCCGCGAGGACGACGCCAAGGAAACGGCGAAGGAAAAAAACAATGGTGACAACGGCAATGGCTCTGCCCTGCCGGGGTAAAAGGCAGTGGACAAAAACAGGTGACCTTTAGCAGCTGTGGGAAGCTTGCTTGCAAGCGAATATTGCTCAACGCCTGGGCGAACCCCATTCGCGAGCAAGCTCGGCTCCCCCAGCGGCTTTATAGCCCACTCTGTGGGAAGCGAGCTTGCTCGCCAATAACGGCCCCGATGGGAGTGTCGGAAATTAGGGCGATATCTCCTTGCCAATCCGCTCGAAGGAGTCGATCAGTCCGCATATACGGCCGTCGGATAAATGGCGATCCGGCGTGTCTTCCCAGGCCTCCATTGCCTGACGCATGCGCAGACTCAGCGCCTGCAATTCCTGAATCCTCTCCTCCACCTCTGCAAGCCGGGTCTCGATCAAATCACGCACTCGCGGGCACGGCGTCTGGCCGGCGCCACTGGCGGACATCAATTCCGCCACGTCACTGAGCGTGAAACCCAGACTGCGGGCCTTGAGAGCGAAGCACAACCGGCGCAAATCCTCGACACCGTATTCCCGATAGCCGTTGTGCGGATTGCGGCGCGGCGCGAGCAATCCCAGGTCGGTGTAGTGACGCACGGTTTCCGTGGTGGTGTCCGCGCGGCGTGCCAGATCCGTCACGCGCATGGTGCTCTCCCTTCTCTGGTCAGACGGTTTACGGCGGGCCGCTCACAGGTCCGCCGGATAACCGGTGATGGCGCGAATTTCCCGGTATAACCCCGACAGACGAGGATAAATACGCTGGTAGACCCGCCGATACAATTGCTGATACTGGTCACGAGGGCCGGCCCGGGGCTCAAAGCGTGGTCCCGGGTGGGTCATCGCCGCCACCGCCCGTTCGTGATCCGGATACAGCCCGGTCCCCACGGCGGCATTGATGGCCGCGCCGAGCCCGGAGGTTTCAAAGGTATGGGGGCGCACCACCGGTAAATCAAAGATATCGGCGGTGATCTGCAAAATGCGGTCGCTTTGTGATCCGCCGCCGGAAACCCGCAGCTCACGAACCGGAACGCGATTGCGTTTCTGCAGGCGCTCCTGGCCATCCTTGAGCGCGTAGGCGATCCCCTCAACGATGGCGCGGTAAAGGTGCGGGCGATCATGGGCGTCACCGAACCCGAGGATGGCGCCCTTGGCCTCCGGCCCCGGGAAACGCACGCCGGGATTCCAGAAAGGTTGCAGCATCAGCCCCAGCGCCCCCGGCGGCGACTGGTCCAGTAACTCGTCGAACAAGGCTTCCGCCGCCACGCCCTGACGCTCGGCACGTTGCACTTCTTCCGCGGCGAACTCGCGCTTGAACCATTCCACCAGCCAGTACCCGCGCTGCACGATAATTTCCGAGGTGTAATAGTCCGGCGCCGCGGCACCGTAGGCGGGCACGAACGGGTACGGTTCCACGTAACGGTGGTTACTGGTATTGAAGGTGGCGGTAGTGCCGTAGCTGACGTGACCGATGTCCGGGCTGAGCGCGCCGGAGCCCAGCACCTCGCAGGCCTTGTCGGCGCCGCAGGCGATCAGAGGCAGACCGGCGGGAATGCCGGTGTGGGCTTCGGCCTCGGCGCTGATCCGGCCCAGCGGTTGTCCCGGCGGCACCAGTTCCGGCAACTGTTCGGGACGCACCCTCAAAGCATGCCATTTCAGGTCTCCGGGCCTGGCCCATTGCCGGCGCCGGTAATCGAACGGCAGGTAACCCACCTGGCTGGCGGTACAGTCCTTCAATACCCCGCACAGCTTCCAGGTCAAAAACCCCGACAACAGCACGAAATGCTCGGTACGCCGCCACAGCTCCGGTTCGCGTTCGGCCAGCCAGTTGCATTCCGCCTTGCCGCGAAACTGGCGCAGCGTGCCGCCCTGCCCCAGCACATTGACGCCCCAGCGCCAGTACCAGGGCAGCTCCGGATAGGCGGCGGCACGGCGCCGATCCAGCCAGATCACAGCTGGCCGCAACGGCCGATTGTCCCGATCCAGGCACACCACCGAGGCCCGTTGCGTGGTCAACGCCACCGCCTGTACCCGTTCCTTTAAATCGGGGTGAGCGCGCCACAACGTCTGGCAGGCCGCGCCGAGGCCCCACCAGAAATGTTCCGCGTCCTGCTCCGCCTCTCCCGGCGGCCCGGGCCAATACGACTCCACCGGCTGCCGCGCCCTTGCCACCAGTTCGCCACGGGCATCGAACAATAGCGCCCGGGCGCTCTGTGTGCCCTGGTCCAGGGCCAGCAGCAGCGGCGTGCTCACGAGGCCTCCGCCAACCCGCCCGGAACGCCGTAATAGTCATCGCGCAGCCGCCGGTAACGTTGCCACTCCCGCTCCCAGCGCGCCGCATCCCAGCCCAGCTTGGCGGTGGTCAGACCTTGCAAGCGGTCATGCAGCGCCTGGCCGCCGTCGCGCCGCAGCAGCCCCAGGCGGGTACGGCGTAACAGCAGATCATCCAGATGCACCACGGCTTCATGCTCCAGACACCAGGACAACAAGGCATCGTCGTCCTGGTCGCCGTGCAGGAATTCATCCACCTGCGCCGGCGCCTCCGGTATCGGTGCGTACAGAGGGACGTTGCCGCGCCGGGCGCGGCGCCAGCCGGTGCGGTCCAGCAAGCCGGCCGCCAGCAGCGCGTCCAGGGCAATCAGCCTGAACGTGGTGAGCTTGCCACCGCTCACCGAGATGATGCCGTCGTGCTCCCATACCGCGTGATCCCGTTTTTCCGCGGAGGGCTTGCCGGGTCGGCTGGAGCGGATCACCGGGCGGACTCCGGCCATGGACGACAACACGTCTCCGGCGCCAAGCCCGGCGCCGGGGAACTGCTGGTTGAGCAGCTCCAGCAAGTAGTCCATTTCCTGTGCCGAGGCGCGCGGCTCCCGATTGAGGTCTTCCCCATGGTCCAGATCAGTGGTGCCGACGCACACCACGCCTTCCCAGGGAAAGATGAATACCGGGCGCTGGTCACGGGGATGCAGCACGGTCAGGCAGTCCCGCACCGGCAGCCGGTCGGCGGAAAAGAACAAGTGGCTGCCTCGCAATGGCCGGATTCGCTCCTCGTCGCCGCCCAGTTGCCCGGCCCAGGCGCCGGTGGCATTGATCACCGCGTGGGCGCTCAGGGTCGCGGTGGCGTCATCGGTCAAATCCCGCACCGCCACCCGTAACGGCGCCGACGTGGCGGCGCCCTCATGGCTCACGCCGGTGACGCGCGCATAGTTGAGCGCCCTGCCCTGATAACGGGCGGCTTCCAGCAGGGTCCTCAGCACCAGCCGGCAATCGTCGGTGAGGGCATCGGTGTAGCTGAGCGCGCCAGCCAGCCCTTGAGCATCCAGCCCCGGCACCCGTTTCAGCAGGGCCTCGTTGCTCAGATAGGCACGGTCGCGGATACCGGCCAGGAAATCGTAGACGCCCAATAAAGCGGTCATTGGCCAGCGCCCGGGGAAGCTCCCCTTGCGCAGCGGGAACAGGTAGGTGGCGCGTTCCACCAGCCCCGGCAGTTCACGCAGCAGGCGTTCCCGCTCTCTCAACGCGTCGCGGGTCAGCCGCACCTGGCCCTGGGCGATGTAACGTAAGCCTCCGTGGACCATTTTCGAGGATCGGCTTGATGTGCCCCAGGCGAAATCGGCCTGCTCCAACAGCAGGGTCCGGTAGCCCAGGCGCACGGCTTCCAGCAATACGCCGGCGCCGGTGATGCCGCCGCCGATCACGATCAGGTCCCAGTTCTGTTCACTCAGTGACGCCAGTGTCGGCCGTGGCCCCAGTGTCATGGATTCTCCTCCTGTGCCACCAGACAGCCGGGATTAAGCTGTCCGGAAGGATCGAAATGGGCGGCCAGGGCACGCAACGCCGCCACCCCCTGGACGCCTTTTTCCTCGCCCAGCCAGCCAAGGTGATCACGGCCCACGCCATGCTGGTGGCTGATGGTGCCGCCACGCGCCACCAGCGCGTCACTGGCCGCCGACTTCATCGCCCACCAGCGCCGCCGGGTTTGCTCATAGTCCGCCGAACAGCGGAACACGTAGGTGGTGTAAATACTGGAACCCTGGGGATAGAGATGGGACAAATGCGTGAACACCAGCGCTTTCTCGCCTTCTCCGGCGTGGGCGTGCAGGGCGTTTTCGATGGCGCTCACGGTCTCATCCACCTTGGACCATTCCACGCAGGTTTCCAGCGTGTCCACAGCGTAACCGTGCTCCCACAATCCGTGACGGAGGTACGGGGAGCGAAAGCGGGCGTGTTCCCATTTTCTGCCCAGGCTCCTGCCGATCATGACCCCACCATGGGCCCGCACCCGGGCCGAGGCGCGTTTCATGGCGGCCCGGCAAAGCGCCGTTTCCCCACTGACACCGAAAGTCACCATGCAGCGTCCATCGCCGCATCCACGCAAGGACAGGTAGCGGTTGAGCGCGGAAAGTGCCAGCGGCGAGGCCGCCAGACGCAGTTGGGTAGCGGTCTCCTCGGCGTTGGAGAAACGGGCCATGGACAGCAAGGACCTGTCCTGGGCAAGCTGACGGGCCAGTTCCCGGGCCTGATCCCAGCCCGGCACGAAACCCACGTAAAATTGCTCAAACTCGGGCAGCGGACTGATACGCACATCCACCTCGGTGATCACGCCCAGCCGGCCTTCGCTGCCCAGCACCCATTCGCGGACGTCCGGGCCGGCTGACGACGCCGGGATGGTGGGTAGACGCCAACCGCCGGCGGGTGTTTCAACACGGCCTCCGGCGAACAGCTGCTCAATGCGGCCATACAGCAGGGACTGCTGGCCACTGGAACGGCTCGCCACCCAGCCGCCCACCGTGGACAGCTCCCAGGACTGGGGATAATGGCCGAGGCGGAATCCATGCTCACGTAATTGCGCTTCCAGTGCCGGGCCCGGGGTGCCGGCACCAAAACGCGCCAGGCGGTTCTCCGGGTCCAGCCGTAACAACCGGTCCATGGCAGCCAGGCTCAAGGTCAACACCGGCCGATCATCCACCGGCGGGTTGATGTGGCCGGCCACCGAGGTACCACCACCATAGGGAATCACCACCGCGCCCCGCGCCAGCGCCCAGTCCAGTAGTTGCCGCACCTGGTCACTGTCGGTCGGCCGGGCCACCCCGTCCGGAAAGACTCCGAATTGTCCCGAACGCATCGCCAACCAGTCCCCCAGGCTCTGTCCCCGGGCATGGCGGACACGGGCCTCCGGGGAACGGTCCACCAACGGGTGTTCCGGCAGGCGACTCTCCGGTACCGACGCGATCACCTGGTCCAGATCGGCGTCGGCCAATGGCCGCCCGTTGCCGATGCGATGACGCAAAAAACGCACGGCGGAGGGCCGCAACGGAAACTCCGTGGCTTCATCCCCCCACCCATTCCAACGACGCATAGTGAATTCCCTGTTCTGATCCGTTTCCGATGGTAATCGGTCCCTGTCACCGTTGCACCGGCCGGCCATGCCAAAACCCGCCACCGCCGGTTTCATTCCTCATTCCGGAACCGCTAGGCTTTACCGCTTTTTACCGGAACACTATGGTACAGTCCCACGATTACAGTACCTTGGATCAGGCAGATCCGGATTTCGAGATAACAAGGAGACACAATGAAACACATCCTCGGTTGTTCCATGCTTGCCGCCGCCGTCACCCTTGCCGGTTGTAGCACCGTGAATCCCTACACCGGCGAAAGTCAAACCAGCAAGACCGCCACCGGCGGCGCCATCGGCGCGGTAGCCGGGGCTCTGATCGGTATCGCCACTTCGGACAATGCCAAGGAACGCAAGGAACGGGCTCTGGCCGGCGCGGGCATTGGCGCCGTGGCGGGCGGCGGCGTCGGCTATTACATGGATGTTCAGGAAAAGAAACTGCGGGATAAGCTGCAGGCCACCGGCGTGTCCGTGACCCGTAACGGTGACAACATCATTCTGAACATGCCGGGCAATGTCACTTTCGACACCGACCAGTCCGACGTGAAGAGCAACTTCCGTCCGGTACTGGAGTCCGTCAGTGAAGTGCTCAAGGAGTACAAGTCCACCATGATCCAGGTGGCCGGCCACACTGACAGCACCGGCGGCGAACGCTACAACCTGCTGCTGTCCCAGCAACGCGCTCAATCCGTGGCCAACGTACTGAGCAGTTACGGCGTTGAAGTTGTGCGCCTGGACGTGGTGGGCTTTGGTGAGACCCAGCCGATCGCCAATAACGGTACCGCCCAGGGCCGTGAACAGAACCGCCGGGTTGAACTGACCCTGCTGCCGTACACCAAGTAAACGGCAAGTCCGGCTCCGGTCTCATGGCCGGAGCTTCGCCCCGCCTTATCGACGACCTACTCTTCCCCGGACGCTTCCGCCTTCGCCCCGGCCACTGAACGCCGCCGCAGTCGCCACACCAATACCGCCAGCGGCACCATCAACACCGCCACCATGATGTACGGGAAGCGATGATCAATGCTGTACAGCGCGGTGCCGGCCAAGGGGCCGATGATGAATCCGAGGGAAGGACAAGCACTGGCCAGACCCGCCACCCGACCCTGCTCGGAGCTGTCCACGCGCAGACTGGCCAGGGCCATGATCGCCGGCATGCCGAAACCGATCCCCAACCCCACCAGCATTACCGCCACGGTCAACGCCAGGCGCTGATCGAACAACCACAACAGCAACGCGCCAGCGCCGATCAGCGGCACCGCCATACCCAGCAATACCAGGGCCGGCGCGCGCAACCATTGCACCACCAGAATCTGCCCGGTGAGCGAGGTCACCGCCGCCGCCATCATGGCCGTGCCCAAGGCCCCGGCGGCGGCGGAGGGAGACATGTGCAGCGCGTCCTGAAACAGAAAGCCCAGGGTTTGTTGCACCAGGGCAAAGCTCATGAACAGAACCACACCAGTGATCAAAAGATCACGAAAACGGGGGTCGGTGTAAGCCCGCAGTCCCGTGGCCATGACGCTGCGTACGCGCGTATCCGGCGCCTGGGTGCGATAAGGGGAAGGCGGCAAAAGCAGAAAAATCAGCAGCGCCATGCAGGCCACCACGGCGGCCACCAGGTACAGAGGCAGAATCAACGTGAGCGCGGCCAACAGTCCACCGATGCCCGGCCCCAGCACGGTGCCGAGATTGTTGGCCGCGCCGATGCGCCCCATGCCCCGGGTACGCGCTTCCGGGGCGGTGATATCCGCGGTATAGGCCGCCGCCGAGGGCGGAGTGGCGGCCATGATCACCGCCTGGCTCATCCGCGCCACCACCAGACAAGCGACCAGGGCACCACCGGTGAGCCAGCCATTGAGGCCGAGATGGAACACCACGGCGAACAACACAGTGCCCACGGCGTAACCGCTCAACCCGATGATCAACACCGGCCGGCGCCCGTACAGCTCGCTCAGGTACCCCCAGATCGGGCTGGCCAGAGCGAAGGCCAGAGAAGAGCAACTGATGATCAGCCCCACCTGGATCTCCGCCAACCCGGTGGAACGCCCCAGTGACGGCAGCAAGGTAAACACCAGGGTCTGGCCCAACGCGGTGACACCGACGGCGGCGAGCAGCAGGGTTTGCACGAATGCCGGGGAACGGGCGGCGGGCGACGCGGCGGGCATGGGGTCCTCCGAAAAGGGCTATGGTAGCACCCTTTGTGTCAGCCGAATTGCTCCTTTGGTAACCGGGGGTGACGAATCAGGTGGCGATTCGCTGGCAAGCCAGCTTCCCACAGCGGCTCCGTAGCCCCTTCTGGGGGAAGCCGAACTGCCAGCGAATCGGAACCGATTTCAGGAAACCTCATCGTAAAGCGGCCGGGACAACTCCGCCCAGTCCACTTCGCCGTCGTCCACCAGGTTCTCGAACTGCAGAATCCCCAGAGCCTCGAACTTGGGCCTTACCGACTCGGTCAGCAGACCGATACGCTTGAGGTTGGGGATGATGCGGGTAAACAGCAGATTGCGGAACTGCGCCATCAACGCCGATGCCAGCGCTTTCTCCCGCGCCTGTTCCACATCCCAGCCAAACTCTTCGAACACCTCCACCGCGATCAGCCGCTCACGCATCACCACGCAGGCTTCGTAGGCGAAATGGGCCCGCTCTTCCTTCTCCTGCTCGGTGAGGGTCTGCACAAAGTCTTCCAGGTAATTGACACCGAAGGTGACGTGACGGGCCTCGTCGCGCACAACCAGTTGGATGATTTGCCGCAGCAGCGGGTCCTGGGCGGTCAGTTTGAGCGTGTTGAAGGCGGCCAGGGCGAGCCCTTCGATGATGATCTGCATACCGATGAATTTCAGATCCCAGCGCGGGTCGGACAGGATCTTGTCCAGCAACGATTTAAGATGCTTGTTGACCGGGTAGAAAATGCCGATCTTCTCCTGCAGATAGCGGGTGAATACCTCCACATGGCGGGCTTCATCGAAGGTCTGGCTGGCGGCATAGAGCTTGGCGTCGTAGGTCGGCGCGCAACTGGCCAGCTGCGAGGCCACCAGCAAGGCGCCCTGCTCCCCATGAACGAACTGAGCCAGCATCCAGGCCAGGTTGTGCCAGCCGAAGCGCAGTTTTTCCTCATCCGGCAGCGTGGCGAACGGTTCCCAGTCGTGGAACGGGTTCAGTTTCTGATCCAGCGGCACTTCCGATTTCGGGAAGTTTTGCGACCAGTCCACATCCATGTCCGCGTTCCAGTTCAGTTCCTTGCCGAGCCGGTAGAGCTTGCGGATCCGGCCATCGGCACTGCTGTAGTCCCAGTTGTAATGGCCAGTGAGCGGGGTCTGGAAGATTTCCACCACGTCCTCGACATGGGCCGGTGTGAGCCGCTCTTCCAGATCGTCGCTGCCGGGACCGTCCCAGCTTTCATAGTAGGTGATGTCCGATGGCGGGGATGCCAATTCCTTGATGCGCATGATGAGGCTCCTTATGCTTTACGCAGCTGGATGCTCTCATCACGCTAGTCAGGCCGACCACCAACGGCAATGTCGGACAATGACAATTTGCCGTTGAATCTGTCGTAAAATCACAATCAAAAATGACATCAACTTATGGTTTCTTTTTCTTTCTTATCAATAAGATGGAAAAGAAACCTCAAGCATTTTCATCGGAAAGAAGAAAATGAGCGCGGGCAATGGTGATCGGTTCTTCCCGGTTCCTTTGCCAGGCGCTGATATGCACATTGGCAATACGCCGGCCAAGGCGGGTGACCCGGCATTCCGCGAACGTATCCTGGTACAACCCGGCACGCAGATAGTCGATGGTGAAATCGATGGTCTTCGGCACCCGCGGCTCCCCCATCTGCAGCAGAATAAAGATGATGGCCGCCTGCTCCATGAACCCGGCCACGGCGCCGCCGTGCAATGCCGGCAGGGTCGGGTTGCCCAGATTGTTCTCGTTGCGGGGCAGAATGAAGGTCAGTTCCTCCCCTTGGGCCCGCACCTGAATGCCGAGAAAACGGGCGTAAGGCACCCGGTCGATCAGATCCTGGTAATCCGCTTCGCCGGCCCGGCAGGCCTGAACCAATGCTTTCAGTGTGTCGCTCATCAGGATGCCACCCGCCCGCTTCTGTCCAGTTTCATACGTGTGTAGGTGGCCTGACCGGTGGCCACCGGCTCGCCCTGTTCGTCGCCCTCTTCCCAGGCTGTCATGCGCACGAAGGTGACGTGGGCGCTGAGGCGATAGCAGGTGGCGTCGCAGATCACCGCCTTGCCCGGCGTTGGCGCATGCAGGTGATCAATGCGCAAATCGATGGTCGGGGTGATCTCCACCGCTGGATAGAGCCGGCAGCTGTTGGCCATGCCGCCAGCGTGGTCCATCAGAGCGAAGACCGCGCCGCCGTGCAGCACGCCAGTGTCCGGATTACCCACCAGATCCTCGCGCCAGGGCAAACGCAGCCGCACCCCTTCCTCTTCCGCGCTGAGCACTTGCAGGCCCAGCATGCGCGAGTGACGCACGGTTTCCAGGGAACGTTTGCAAACGTCCATTCGCGTATACGGTACGGAGGAATCTGTCACGGCGGCCAATGCTCCCTTGGTCAAAGCGCGGCAAGCTTAACGCCTTGTTTTAGCGCTGAAAAGCGCCAATGGCAAATGCCCGGTGAGTCTCTATCGCCGGGCCTGGCAGTTCGGAGCCCTGATGTCACCTCGTTTCTCCCTGAAGAACGGCGCCCGCGCCCTGGGTCTGGCAATGGAACGCCGACGCCACCCGCGCCGCTTCATCCAGACCGACAAAACCCCCTGGGATCGTATCTACCAGGACGGCATCATGTCGGTTCGCCACTACAGTCTGCCACCCATGGAGCGGATTCCGGTGGGCGATGAGAGCGTGCCGGTGGAGCGTCACAAGCACCGCCGACCGTTGCTGCTGGTGCCGGCGTTGGGGATCCACTGCTGGACCTTCGACCTGATGCCGAACCGCTCCATGGTGCGTTACCTGATGGCGCGCGGCCACGACGTCTATCTGATCGACTGGGGCCAGCCCTCCAAGGCGGACCGCGAGCTGGATCTGAACACCTACGTCAATCACTGGCTGCCGGCGGCGGTGGAAGCGGTACGCGACCACACCAGCGCCGGGGACATCAACCTGCTTGGCTATTGCATGGGCGGCCTGCTCAGCCTGATGTACCTGGGCGGCCACCCAGGGGCGCCGGTGCACAGCCTGGCCACCATCGCCAGCCCGGTGAATTTCCACAAAAGCGGCCCGTTCGGCACCGTCTTCAGTCTTGCCGCGATCCCCGCCATGCAGGTGCATGACTGGTTCCAGGTGCGTCTGGAGCCACTGGACAGCAAGCTGTTTCACATTCCCGCCAACCTGTTGTCATGGGGGTTCAAGCTCACCAATCCGCCGGGGCTGGTGCAGTCCTACGTGGATTTATGGCGCAACTCCGCCGACCGCGACTACCTCACCGAATACATGACCATGGGCCAGTGGTTCAACGACATGGTGGACTACCCCGGCGCGGTGGTCAGAGAAGTGATCGAGAAACTGATTCTGGCCAACAGTCTGGCCGACGGCCGTATCAAACTGGCTGACCACGAAGTGGATTTCGCCAACGTCACCCAGGATCTGCTGGCCATCGGCGGCACCAGTGATCGTATCGTCACCCTGCGCGCGGCGCGGGACATTCTCAAGGTAGTGGGCAGTAGCGAAAAGCGTTTCGAGGAAGCGCCGGGCGGTCATGCCGGCGTCTTTGCCGGCAGCAAGGCCCCGTCCCATACCTGGCGCATCATCGCCGACTGGCTGGCGGCGCGGGGGTGAAAAGCGCCAGACGCCAGACGCCAGACGCCAGACGATGAAGCCCGGCCTCCGGCCCGTGCAAGCCTTGAACGCGATTATTTAGACCCGCAACGCTTCAAGAAACCGCGTTCTAAAGCGTCCGGCGTCCAGCGTCCGGCTCTTCTTGCCCGTCCCGCCACAGCCGGTACTTCTCCAGGTCCGAACCGATCCAGCGCCAGGCGCGATTGAGCACCACCAGATCATCCAGCAAACCGGCGCCGAGGATCATGTCCGGCACCGCGTCCAGCGGCATCAGGAAGTAGATCAATACCGCCGCCACCGTGATCAGCGTGGCCCAGGGCGCCTGGGGATAACGCCGTAGGGACCAGTCCTTCAGCATGCTCCCGGCCAACTGCAACCTGTCCCAGGCTTCCCCCAGACGGTCACGATTGGCCCAGGCCTTGGCGGCACTGGCGGGGGATTTGAGTACACGGCCGGCCCGTTGCCGGGCACGGCGCCAAGTGGATTCAGCCATAGAGCTCCCGGTACAGCGCCCGGTATTCGTCGGTGAGTTTATGACGCGAATTCCAGTGCACCAGTGGCAATGCCTTGTCGTGGGATTCACGCATGGCGACACTGGCGGACAACCGGCTGTTGAGGATCGGCAGCCCCTCCTCCTGCAACTGCGCCACCAGCTCCTGGGGTAGACGGGCACGGGGCTGGTACTGGTTGACGACGATGCCGTCCACGGAAAGGTCCTCGTTATGGTCCTCCCGGGTTTCGTGAATATTTTCCAGCAGCGAATACAACGCCTTGCGTGAGAAGGCGTCGCAATCGAACGGAATCAATACCCGGTCGCAGGCGATCAACGCCGAAAGTGTATAAAAATTAAACGCCGGTGGCGTGTCCACATAGATGGCATCGAACTCCCGTGCCAGCGCCTTCAACAAACCTCTCAGTTTGTAGATTTTGTGCTTGGACTCCAGCAGGTGTTCCACTTCACCCAGCTCGCCGTTGGCGGGCAGCAGATACAGGTTCTCGAAACGAGTGGTGTGCACATATTCCCGCGGCGCCTTTTCCTTGAGCTTGAATGACAGCGTCTGCGCAAAGAATGAACCGATGTTGGGGGCGGGCCCGTCCTCGCCCCGATACGCCTCCATGCCAAGCAAATATTGGCTGGCGTTGCATTGCGGATCCAGATCCACCACCAGCGTCTTGCGGCCTTCGCTGGCGGCAATGGCGGCCAGGTTGACGGTGATACTGGATTTGCCGACCCCGCCTTTGCGGTTGAACACCACTGTTCGCATCAAAATACCTCCATAACCCGAGCCCACATGGTACACAGCCGGCCAGCATGGAACAGCGGCCGTGGAGACCAACGCCACAGGCGTGCGGGATGTCCACAGTTTCTGTGGATAACCGCGTGCATAAGCCGTTGATGGCCCGCCGTGGCCGGGAGAATACGGGAGCTGCCCGCCACATGATCGTTCTTTACCCACCACCGGGTAAATATCCGACAGAAAGACATATACCCGCTATTGCCTTCCGCCCGAAGCATGCTCAGCATGCAGGTAAACACGTTATATACACCGACATCATAACGACAACGGCATCGCCATAACGGCATTACCATGAACGGAGAGCTACATGGCCACCATCACCCCGCTGGCGCCGGTTCCCGCTGGCAGCACGTTGAAACCGGTCCCCGGCGATGCCGGGCTGCCGTTGATCGGCAACACCCTGGCGATGATGCGCGACCCGGTCACCACGTTACGGCAACGTTATGACCGTTTCGGGCCCGTGTCCTGGACTCACCTGTTTGGTTTGAAGATGGTGCAGATGCTCGGCCCCGACGCCAATCAGTTTGTACTGATGAACCGTGGCGATCTGTTTTCCAACCACCAGGGCTGGTCTTACTTCATTGGCCCGTTCTTCCATCGCGGCATCATGCTGCTGGATTTCGAGGAGCACCGTTGGCATCGCCGTATCATGCAACAGGCGTTCCAGCGTGAAGCCCTGCGCGGTTACCTGCAGCGGATGGCGCCACGCACCGAGGAAGGTCTGTCGCACTGGTCCGAGGGCCCCGTCAAGCTGCTGCCGGCTCTCAAGCAGTTGACTCTGGATCTGGCCACCGACGTGTTCATGGGACGGGAGCTGGGGGATCAGACGGACCGGATCAACCGCGCCTTTATCGATACCGTACGCGCCGGCACCTCCCTGGTCCGTTTTCCGGTACCGGGGCTTGGCTGGTCCAAAGGGTTACGGGGCAGACGGGTTCTTGAACGGCTGTTCATGGACGATATCGGTGCCAAGCGCGCCGCTCCGGATAGCGACCTGTTCAGCATGCTGTGCCAGGCCCGTACCGAGGATGGCCATGAATTCAGCGACGAGGACGTGGTCAGCCATATGATCTTTCTGATGATGGCGGCCCACGACACCACCACCATCACCTTGTGTACCCTGCTCTATCATCTGGCCCGGGAGCCGCAATGGCAGGAACGGCTAAGGGAGGAATCCCTGGCGCTGGGCAAGCCCTGGTTGGAACACGAGGATCTGGACAAACTCCCCGGTATCGGCATGGCCATGAAGGAAGCTCTGAGACTATGCGCCCCGGTGCCCAGCATGCCCCGGCGTACCGTCAAGGACGTGGAGTATGACGGTTTCCATATTCCGGCCGGCACCTTCATCAATATCGCGCCGTTTTTCACCCATTCCATGGAGGAATACTGGCCGGATCCGGAACGGTTCGACCCGGAGCGCTTCAGCGATGCCCGCCGTGAAGACCGGGTACACCCCTATGCCTGGGTTCCCTTTGGCGGCGGCGCGCATAAATGCATCGGTCTGCATTTCGCCGAGATGCAAGTGAAATCCGTATTGCATCAGATGCTGTTGCGTTTTCGCTGGGAGGTGCCGGACGATTATGAAATGCCGCTGGACACCCGCAGCCTGCCGGTGCCCGCCGATGGCTTGCCAGTGACGCTGGAGCGACTTTAAGCGCCAAGCGCCCCGGCTGACACGCAACACGCCGACGCACGGCATTCGCTGGCAAGCCAGCTTCCCACAGAGGGAGCCACAAAGTCGCTGTGGGAAGCGGCCTTGGCCGCGAATGCTTTCCGGGTTTGCCAAAACACCAGTCAGTTTCGCGGCGCGGCGGTCACCGTCTCGCCCTGGCGTAACGTGACGAACTCCTCGGCGGAACTGGGGTGGATGCCCACGGTAGCGTCAAAGTCCGCCTTGGTGGCGCCCATGCGAATGGCGACGGCGAAACCCTGGGTGATTTCCGCGGCCTCCTCGCCGGCCATGTGCAGTCCCACCACCTTATCGCTGCTGTCATCAACGATCAGCTTCATCAGCGTGCGTTCCTGAATGTCGCTGAGGGTGTAACGCAACGGCCGGAACTCGCTGCGGTACACCCGCACCGTGCCATAACGCGCCAGAGCCTGCTCCTCGGTCAAACCGACCGTGCCGATATTGGGGTGGCAGAACACCGCCGTGGGCACGTCGCTGTAGACCACCGGTCCTTCCGGTTTTTGTTCACCGAACAGGAAGGCCGCCAGCCACATGCCTTCGGCCAGCGCCACCGGCGTCAACTGCAGCCGGTCGATCACATCGCCCAAGGCATAAACATTGGCGACGCTGGTCTCGAAGCGATCATTCACCTCAATGGCGCCGCGCTCATTGGTTCGCACCGCCATGCCGTCGGCGAACAACCGGTCCAGCCTCGGCACCCGGCCGGTGGCATAGAACACCTCGTCCACACGCAGCTCGGAATCGTCAGTAAGGCGAAGCACTTTCTCTCCGCCCTGCTCCTCGATGGCGGTCACGTCGGTATTGAAACGCAAGTCCACGCCGGCGTGGCGCATGCCTTCGGCGACGAACTCCCGCACATCCTTGTCGAAGCCGCGCAGGAACAGCTCCCGGCGATACAGTTGCGTCACCGCCACGCCCAGACCATTCAGAATGGAGGCGAACTCGCTGGCGATGTAACCACCACCGACTACCGCCACCCGTTTCGGCAACCGCTCCAGGTAAAACAGATCATCGGAGATACGCACCTGTTCACGGCCGGGGAAGTCCGGTACGTACGGCTTGCCGCCGGTGGCGATGAGAATATGGCGGGCCTGGAGTACGGTGCCGCCGTCCACGCTGACCGTGCCACTGCTCTCGACCCGGCCATGGCCTTCGAAGATTTGTACCCCGGCGCCGTCCAGCAGCTTGCGATAAATGCCGTTCAAGCGCTCGATTTCACGGGTTTTGTTGTCCCGCAAGGTAGCCCAGTCGAAGGACCAGTCAGCCACCCGGTAGCCATAACTGGCGGCCAATTCGAACTCACCAGGGAACCCGGCGCCATAAGCGAACAGCTTCTTCGGCACGCAGCCCACATTGACGCAGGTGCCGCCAAAAAAGCGCTCCTCGATGATCGCTACTTTGGCGCCATGGCTGGCGGCCATGCGCGCGGCACGCACACCGCCGGATCCCGCGCCGATCACTACCAGGTCAAATTCAGCGGACACAAGCTGCTCCTTGATTCATGTTGGATCAGGGCACCGGTTACGGTCCCCGGGAAGATGCCGTTATTCTGGCGCCTGTCCCGGGAATCACAAGCCGGCGCTGACAATAACGCCGATAGCGGACGGCGATACCCTCTAGGGCCTGTTGACGATCTTCAGGCACCCACGCGGAAACGGGCAAAGGGCGCATGCAGGCTGGGACGCCCCTCGGTCAGATAAAGGCCGCGCTCAATTGGCGGCCACAATTCTTCCATGGGAATCGAATCGCCATTGGAATTGACCAGCCGAACATGATGCCGGCGCAATTCCCGCGGCTCGCCGACGCCGCAGGAGTGGGCGATGGTTTCCACTTCCTTGACCAGATTGGCATGAAAGTAAGCCACCCGCTGGGCCTTTTCCGCCGGCACCAGGCCACGCTGCAAACGGGGGTTATGCGTGGTGACGCCGGTGGGACAGGTGTTGCGGTTGCACTGCATGGCCTGGATGCATCCCAAGGCGAACATATAGCCCCGTGCCGAGACACAGAAATCAGCGCCCATGGCGATGGCCCAGGCCACCATGTTCGGCGTGATCAGCTTGCCCGACGCGATTACCCGGATCCGCTCCCGCAGGGCGAAGCCGTCGAGCAAATCCACCACCAGGGGCAACGATTCGGACAGATTCAACCCCACATCGTCCATCAATGACATCGGCGCGGCGCCGGTGCCGCCATCGCCGCTGTCGATGGTGATGAAGTCCGGCGCACTGTCCAGACCGCGTTCATGGATTTCCATGAACAGGTCTTCCAGCCACTGCCAGGAACCGATAACCGCCTTGATACCGGTGGGCTTGCCGGTGACATCGCGGACGTGGTGGATCATGTCCAGAAGATCGGCGGCGCTGCCCACATCCGGTTGGCCGTTGGGGCTGATCGACGGCTGTCCCACCGGGATACCGCGAATCGCGGCGATTTCCTCGGTCACCTTGGGCCCCGGCAGAATCCCGCCCTTGCCCGGCTTGGCCCCCTGGCTGAGCTTGATCTCGATCATCTTCACTTCCGGGCGCTGCGCCACCTGTTCCAGCCTGGCGTCATCCATGTTGCCCTCGGCATCGCGCACGCCATAGCGGGCGGTGCCAATCTGGAAAATCACATCACAGTGGCCCTCCAGGTGCCAGGGGGCCAGTCCCCCTTCCCCGGTATTCAGCCAACACCCGGCGAGCGAGGCACCGTGGGATAGCGCCCTGACCGCGGGTTTCGACAAAGCACCGAAGCTCATTCCGGAAATATTGTAGAAACTGCGAGCCACGTAGGGCTGACGGGCGTGCGGCCCGATCATCAATGGCATGGTCTCCGCCGCGTCCTTCTCCAGGGTCGGAAACGGCGTATTGAGAAACACCACCCGGCCAGCGCCATTCTGCTTGGTGGAGCCGAACGCCACGGTGTTGCTCAGATTTTTCGCCGCCCGGTACACCCAACTGCGCTGAGCGCGGTTGAACGGCAACTCTTCCCGGTCCATGGCGAAGAAATACTGGCGGAAGAATTCGCCCAGGTGCTCGAAGAAATAACGGAACCGGCCGATCAGCGGATAATTTCGGCGGATGGAATGGGCGGTTTGCAGATAGCGATCCTGAAACCACAGCACCAGGGCGGTCAGCAGCACGATCACCAGGGCCAGCAACAACCCCAGTTCCAGCCAGGTAATGAACGTATCCAGCCAAGACTGCAGCTGTGGAGACAACATACTTCCTCCTTGACGACTCGGGCTCTGTAAAGAGTACTGGCCAGCGCCCCCGCGGGAAAGGTGAGACCTGGTTCAGAGGGAAGCCGTTACCCCCTACCCCGTGGCCGTCCGCTATGGTATCAAAGGAACCCTTGGGGGAACCGTCCATTTGGATATGGACCGATAAACAATAGCAGCACGGATTGAATAACGAGATATGACACGCTTTGGGGTATTCGGGTTGCTTCTGATCCTGCTGGTAGGATCGCCGTCCTGGGCCCGGGACATCTACAAGTATCGGGCCGCCGACGGCAGCATTCTGTTCACCGATCAACCTCGTGACCGGGTTGGCCCGGAGTATACCCTGTTGTCCGTCCGCAAGGGCTGGAACTACGTGCCCCGAGGCCTCACCGCCGCCCAGCGCGACCGCTACGACGCGGTCATCGCCCGCGCCGCCCGTGCCCATAACGTGGAGGCCGCGCTGGTCAAAGCGGTGATCCACGCCGAGTCCCTGTTTAATCGCCTGGCGGTATCCCGGGTCGGCGCCCAGGGACTGATGCAATTGATGCCGGAGACCTCCCGGCATCTTCAGGTGCTGGACCCGTTCGATGCCGATGAGAACATCGACGGCGGGACCCGCTTTCTCGCTTATCTGCAAGGCCGCTTCGATGATCTGGATCGGGTGCTGGCGGCCTACAACGCCGGAGAAGGCAATGTCCGCCGCTACGACGGCATCCCGCCCTTTGCCGAAACCCAGGCCTATGTACAAAAGGTGAAGGCGTTGAGGTTGCGCTACCAGGTGCAACTGGCCGCCCGCTCCGCTCAGGACGACGACACCCTGGCGATCCGCTGATTCCCGGAATCAGTCGCCATCGGCCACCCACACTCCCAGCCAGGGCCCTTCGTAGTCAATACGGTAGCGGCGCAGTTGATAGCTCTGATTCGGACAGCGGCCGCTGTCCAGAGAGAATTCCAAACCATGCCCCGGACAGCGGAGCACGCCGCGATGAACCGTGGCCCGCTCCAACGGAAATTCACCATGGGGACAGCGGCGCTGAATCAGCCAGGTTTTCCCGTCATCGTGCACCAGCAATAACTCCACCCCGGCCACCCGCACCGGCAGGCGCAGACCGTCGTACAGCTCCAGAGTGCGAATGATGCGATAAAACATGCTGTTCCCTCTTTTTCGGGAACGATAGCACGGAGGGGGTTCCTGTAAGCAATAGCATGGCCATCTATTGAGGGCTGCTCAGAGGTCGCTACAAGGCCGCTGTGGGAAGCGGCCTTGGCCGCGAATGCCTCTCCGTTGGCCATTCGCTTGCCAGCAAGCTTCCCACAGCGGCTTCGTGGCCCAATCCGCGGGAGATTCCATGGCGCCCCGCACCCCTTAAAAGAGCTTTGCGGGGCACCATAGAATCTCCCACAGCGACTTCGAGGCCCTTCTATGCCAGACCCTCACCTCGAAGCGTAGCCGTGTTACGCCTTTGCGGAACCTGCTTCACGACGTTCCCGCAAAGGCGTAACACGGCTACGCTGTCCCTGATGCAAGGTAAGATCGCTTCCCGCCAAGCCGCGATGAACCACAAAATCGCCGGGAGCGATTTTTGACGTTGTGCCAGCAACGCCCCGAAGGGTGGCCGCCAGGGATGGCGGCCACAAAAAAAGCCGTGCCCCTTTCGGGACACGGCTTTTTCGTTCAGCACGGACCGATTAGTGGCCGTGTTTCTCCGCCAGGTAGAACCAGGTATCCAATACCGAATCCGGGTTCAGGGACACGGAGGAAATGCCCTGCTCCATCAGCCACTTGGCCAGATCCGGGTGATCGGACGGGCCCTGACCGCAAATGCCCACGTATTTGCCCTGGGCATTACAGGCGTCGATGGCCATCTTCAGCAGCGCCTTCACCGCCGGATCCCGCTCATCGAACAGGTGGCTGACGATACCGGAATCACGGTCCAGACCCAGGGTCAGTTGAGTCAGGTCGTTGGAGCCGATGGAGAAGCCATCGAAGAACTTGAGGAAGTCATTGGCCAGCAACGCGTTGGTGGGCAGTTCGCACATCATGATGATGCGCAGACCGTTCTCGCCCCGCTTCAGACCGTTCTTGGCCAGCAGATCGATGACCTGCTCGGCTTCGCCCGGTGTACGCACGAAGGGCACCATGATTTCCACATTGGTGAAGCCCATTTCATCGCGTACTTTCTTCAGCGCGCGACATTCCAGCTCGAAGCAGTCGCGGAAGTTCTCGCTGATGTAACGGCTGGCGCCACGGAAGCCCAGCATCGGGTTCTCTTCCTCGGGCTCATAGAGCTTGCCGCCGATCAGGTTGGCGTATTCGTTGGACTTGAAGTCCGACAGACGGACGATGGCTTTCTCCGGGTGGAAGGCGGCGGCCAGGGTGGAAATCCCCTCCACCAGTTTCTCCACGTAGAAATCCACCGGGTCGTTGTAGCCGGCGATACGCTTGTCGGCGGCCTGCTGCACGTCCCGCGGCAGGGTGTCGTAGTTCAACAGGGCCTTCGGGTGTACACCGATCATGCGATTGATGATGAACTCGAGACGGGCCAGCCCCACGCCCTGGTTCGGCAGCGCGGCGAAATCGAAGGCGCGATCCGGGTTGCCCACGTTCATCATGATCTTGAACGGCAACTTCGGCATGGATTCGATGGAGTTACGCTGAACGTCAAAGTCCAGCATGCCTTCATAGATGTTGCCAGTGTCGCCTTCGGCACAGGATACGGTCACCTTCTGACCGTCCGTGAGCTGCTCGGTGGCGTCGCCACAGCCGACAATGGCGGGCACGCCCAACTCGCGAGCGATGATCGCTGCGTGACAGGTCCGGCCACCCCGGTTGGTGACGATGGCGGCGGCCCGCTTCATGACCGGTTCCCAGTCCGGGTCGGTCATGTCGGTGACCAGCACATCGCCGGGCTGCACTTTTTCCATTTCCTTGATGCTGGAAACGATCCGCACCGGACCGGCGCCGATGCGCTGGCCAATGGCCCGGCCTTCCACCAGCACCTTGCCGGTCTGCTTGAGCAGGTAGCGCTCCATGACGGAAGCGTCGGAACGGCTCTTCACCGTCTCCGGACGGGCCTGCACGATGTACAGTTTTTGATCATCGCCGTCCAGCGCCCACTCGATGTCCATGGGCATGCCGTAATGCTTTTCGATCTCGATGGCCTGGCGGGACAAATCCGCCACCTGGGCATCGGAGAGACAGAAGCGCAGACGGTCCTCGGCGCTCACATCCACGGTCTGCACGGACTTGCCGGCCACCGCTTCGCTGCCGTAAACCATCTTCTGCATCTTGCTGCCGAGATTGCGGCGCAGGATGCTCGGGCGCTTGTTGAGCAGGGTTTTCTTGTGAACGTAGAACTCGTCCGGGTTCACCGCGCCCTGCACCACCATTTCGCCCAGGCCATAGGACGCGGTAATGAAGACCACGTCACGGAAACCGGACTCGGTATCCAGGGTGAACATCACGCCTGCGGCGCCGGTTTCGGAGCGCACCATACGCTGGATGCCCGCGGACAGGGCCACCAGTTTGTGGTCAAACCCCTGATGCACCCGGTAGCTGATGGCGCGGTCGTTGAACAGGGAGGCGAACACTTCCTTCACCGCCACCATGACACTGTCCAGGCCGCGGATATTGAGGAAGGTCTCCTGTTGACCGGCAAAGGAAGCATCCGGCAGATCTTCCGCGGTGGCGGAAGAGCGCACCGCCACCGGCAGATCACCGTTGCCTTCACACATCTGTTCGTAGGCGTCACGAATGGCGGCTTCCAGGGCGGGCTGGAACGGCGCGTCCACCACCCATTTACGGATTTGCTCACCGGTCGCCGCCAGCGCTACCACATCGTTCACGTCCAGGCTGCTGAGCGCGTCGTTGATCTTGGTGGTCAGGTCGTTGTGTTCCAGAAACTCGCGGAAGGCTTCCGCGGTGGTCGCGAAACCGCCCGGAACGGACACACCGGCCGCCGCCAGGTTGCTGATCATCTCGCCGAGGGAGGCGTTTTTACCACCGACGCGTTCCACGTCTCCCTTGCCCAGATCCTTAAACCAGACTACGTACTCCGCCAAGGTCGTCTCCTTAGATATTGCTGGCCGATACTGTGGAAACCCACTGTTTAATACATCCCGGTCCAGGCCGGAGGCGCCCGGAACCGTGGAGAAAAATTAACCAGGAGTTCCTTTACCGGATTGAACCGAGCCGCCATTCTACTCAAAACCAAGGCGGTTTGCCCGCATGGATTGGGTAAACTGTTACGACTTTCGTTTAGAACCAGGCCGGCGTTACGGTCAACCGGCCGCGACGGGCCCATGTTCGCGGGCCCGCCATCTGTACCCACGAGGAGCTTCACCGCATGAAAAGATCCGCATTCTACGTCTCCGACGGCACCGGGATCACCGCCGAGACGTTGGGTCACAGTCTTCTGAGCCAATTCGGCAGTGTCGAATTCAGCCAGACCACCATCCCCTATGTCCAGTCCAATGAGCTCGCCCGCGAGGCGGTAGCGCGGATCAATCAGGCCGCGGAGCGCGACGACGCGGCGCCGGTGGTGTTCTCCACTCTGGTCCACGACGACCATCGTGAGATCCTGCACACCTGCAAAGGTCGCGTACTGGACCTGTTCACCGCCTTCCTGCAGCCGCTGGAGGACGAACTGGGAGTGCGCTCCAGCCTCCAGGTGGGCCAGAGCCACGCCATCCGTGACCAGCAGGCCTACCGGATTCGCATCAACGCGGTGCACTTCGCCCTCGACAACGACGACGGCGCCCGCACCCGGCACTACGACCAGGCCGACGTCATCCTGATCGGCGTGTCACGCTCCGGCAAGACCCCGACCTGTCTGTATCTGGCCCTGCAGTTCGGCCTGTTCGCCGCCAATTATCCGCTCACCGAAGACGATTTCGATGATCTGCGTCTACCGGACAGCCTGGCGCCCCACAAGGACAAGCTGTTCGGGCTGACCATCAATCCGGACCGCCTCAGCGCCATCCGTAGCGAACGCAAGGCGGGCAGCCGTTACGCATCACCACGCCAGTGCGAGATGGAGGTGCGCGCCCTGCAGGCCCTATACAACAAATTCAATATTCCCCATCTGGACGCCACCGAGCTGTCCATCGAGGAGATCAGCACCCGCATCCTGGCCATGAAAGGCCTGACCCGGCGGCTGCAGTAACCCGTTGCAAAGAAAAGGACAACAACATGACCCGTGGACTGTTTCGTCGCGATGGCGACCTTTATCACCCGAATCAGGCGGCCCTGGGGCCCTGGAGCCCTGATTTTCTGCATGGCGGCTCCCCTTCCGGCCTGTTGGCGGCGGTCATGGAGGATGCCATGGACGGCGCCGACCTGCGTCTGGCCCGCTTCACCCTGGACCTGTTGCGTCCGGTACCCGCCAAACCGTTGCTGGCGACGGTGGAGACCGTGCGCGCCGGGCGACGCTTGCGGGTATTGCAAGGTACCTTGTCGGCTGACGGTGTGGTGGTATCCCGGGCAACCGGCTTGTATCTGGAACGCACCCCGGTGACCGTACCCGCCGAAGCCCGTTTCGACGCTCCCGCTCTACCCGCCAGAGACAGCCGGCCAGTGGCCTCGCTGATCGCGGTGGCGGAACGGGACCTGGAAAAGCCGCGTCTGCCCCTCCCCGGCCTGCACAGCACCGTGGAGGTGGCACTGATCGATGGCGTCGAAGGGCGTGGCCGGGGACGGGCCTGGATGCGGCTGCCGGTCCCGGTAATCGAAGGCGCGCCCTGCTCCACCGTGGTGCGGGCCGCCACCCTGTCGGATTTCGGCAATGGCGTCGGGCAACTGAAAGTCGCCGGGGACATCGGCACTATCAATGCCGACATCTCGCTGTACCTGCACCGTGACCCGCGTGGCGATTGGCTGGGACTGGACGCTCGCTCCCGCATGGAGGACAACGGCAACGGCCTGGTGGAAACCACCCTGTTCGATGAGCATGGCCCGGTGGGCCGGGTGCTGCAAGCGACGCTGGCGATGCCGGTGTACGCTGGCTGAACACGCCAACCGAGCGCACCGATTGTTCTTTATCCTGGCGGAGACACTATTCTCGGGAGATCTCCGCCGTCCACCCCTCCCCGCGATGGTGGTACGCGCGACACTCATAATCCTCGCTATACCCGTCGGCATTCGCGCGCCCATCGAAGTACCGGAAAGACCAGACACGCCCCACCGTCTGCATCCGTTCATTCAGGCGCCATTCGATATCCAGCCCCTGGGCGGTCGCCAGTGCCACACAGGCCGACACGGCCGCCCTCCGTCCCTTACCGCCAAAGTGTTCCATATAGGCGAACGACCCGGCAAAAAGAACGGTAATGCAGAGCACCGCAAGCGCGAACTTCTTCACCGCGTGCCAAGGGATCCCACCTGTTGGCATCCTCTCTTTATTAGTCTTCTGCTTTTTGCCACGCCGCCGTGCATAGTCAACTCCAGCCGTGGCGATGCCGATTACGGCCATCACCAGCATGAAAACAACAACCACTTCCATGTCGCTTAAGACCTCGCTCTTAACCGCTTTCGACGCCTTACCCGGGATTGGCCACCATAAAAAAGGCCCAGCTTGTGGCCGGGCCTGGGTGCGACGCCTCGGCGTCGCTGGGGTTGGCGGGGTTGCCGCCAGTCTTGGGCGGCTTACCGGTGTGCGGTACGAGACCGGCTCAAATCACCAGCAAGTCCATGAATGCGTTTACCGGGGTCCTTTCCAGGGTCGCCTGATCCTTGCACAACTCGAAGACCGTTCTGGCCCGCCCGCTGGGAAAGCGGGTTTCCAGATTACGCCTGAATTTGGTTTCAAGCAGCGGAATACCTTCCGCGCGACGGCGACGGTGGCCGATGGGGTATTCCACGGCGACCTGGTCGGTGCAGGAACCATCCTTGAAAAACACCTGAACGGCGTTGGCGATGGATCGTTTCCGCGGGTCATAATAATCCTTCGTGTAGCGTTCGTCTTCCTCGATCTGCATTTTGTCACGAAGTTCGTCGATCAGCGGATGAGCGGCATGGAAATCGTCCTCATAATTTTCCGCCACCAGGTCGCCGAAGATCAAAGGCACGGCTGTCATGTACTGGATGCAGTGATCCCGGTCCGCCGGATTGGCCAACGGCCCCTCCTTGGAAATGATGCGGATCGCCGAATCGTGGGTGGTAATGACAATCCGGTCGATCTGATCCAGGCGGTCCTTGACCCGCGGATGCAAGGTCACGGCGGCTTCGCAGGCGGTCTGGCTATGAAACTCCGCCGGGAAACTGATCTTGAACAGAATGTTTTCCATTACGTAGGAACCGTATTCCCGCTGAAACGAGAAACGGCGTTCCCCCTCCGGTTTCAGCTTCTGATCCTTGTTGGTTTTGGAAAACGACACGTCGTAAAAGCCCCACTGCGGCGCGGTGAGCGCGCCGGGAATACCCATTTCCCCGCGCAGCGCGATGTCCGCCAGCCGCACCGCCCTGCTGGTGGCGTCACCGGCGGCCCAGGATTTACGTGAACCGGCGTTGGGTGCATGCCGATAGGTACGCAAGGACTGCCCGTCCACCCAGGCGTGAGACACCGCGGACAGCAACTGCTCACGATTCGCGCCCATCATCTTGCCCACCACCGCGGTGGTGGCGACCTTTACCAGCACCACATGATCCAGGCCGACCCGGTTGAACGAGTTTTCCAGCGCCAGCACACCCTGAATCTCATGGGCCATGATCATGCCTTCCAGCACCGTCCTCATGGTCAGTGCCGGCTTGCCATTGGCCAGGTTCTTTTGCGAAAGGTGATCCGCCACCGCCAGGATACCGCCAAGATTGTCCGACGGATGGCCCCATTCCGCCGCCAGCCAGGTGTCGTTGTAGTCCAGCCAGCGGACAATGCAGCCGATGTCCCAGGCCGCTTTCACCGGATCCAACCGGAACGAGGTGCCCGGCACCCGGGCGCCATGGGGCACCACCGTTCCCTCCACCAGGGGGCCCAGATGCTTGGTGCATTCCGGGAAACGCAACGCCAGCAACCCGCAACCGAGCGTATCCATCAGACAATTGCGGGCGGTGTCCCAGGCTTCCAGGGAATCGATGCGGTAGTTGAGGACGTAATCGACAATCGCCTGGATTTCGACGTCGTAATCCGGGCGCAGGTTTTGATCGACGTTACTGCTCATCGGGCTCACTCCTTTTCCGTTATTCAAAGGCGGAATGGCGACGGCTATCCGACGTTCAAGATGCGGGATGTGAAGGGGCCGGTCAATCCGGCGAGGGCTTACAGCGTCAGGGCTTGATCCGCGACACGCCCCTTCGCCGCCAAGGCAGCACCCATAGCGGCTCCGCGAAGATACGGCTGTGGGAAGCTGTCTTGGCGGCGAATGACGATACCGCGGAATCCGTCAAACCGGACGCGGATTATCCGGGCACCCGCACCCAGCCTTCCATCAGGACTCGCGCACTGCGGCTCATGATCGCCTTGGTGGCGGTCCATTCGCCATTGACCTCGGCGGCCTCGGCGCCGACCCGCAAGGTGCCGGAGGGATGGCCGAAACGCACCGCGTTACGCTCGCCACCACCGGCGGCCAGATTCACCAGGGTGCCGGGAATCGCCGCGGCGGTACCGATGGCCACCGCCGCCGTCCCCATCATGGCGTGGTGCAGTTTGCCCATGGACAGAGCGCGTACCAGCAGATCCACATCATCGGTACTCACCGCTTTGCCACTGGAAGAGGTGTAACTGGCCGGCGGTGCGACGAAGGCCACCTTCGGCGTGTGCTGCCGCGCGGCCGCCTCGCTGATGTCCTTGATCAGACCCATGCGCACCGCACCGTGGGCACGAATGGTTTCAAAGCGGGCCAGCGCTTCGGCGTTCTCGTTGATGTCGCCTTGCAGTTCGGTACCGGTGTAACCGATGTCCGCCGCGTTGACGAAAATGGTGGGAATACCGGCGTTGATCAGCGTCGCATTCAGGGTGCCGATGCCGGGGACGTCCAGCTCATCCACCCGATTGCCGGTGGGAAACATGGCGCCATCGCCATCCGCCGGATCCATGAATTCGATCTGTACTTCCGCCGCCGGAAAGGTGACGCCATCCAGTTCGAAATCGCCGGTTTCCTGCACCGCGCCGTTGGTGACCGGCACATGGGCAATGATGGTCTTCTCGATATTGGCCTGCCAGATCCGCACCACCACCGTGCCGTTTTCCGGAATCCGCGCCGGATCCACCAGCCCGTTGCTGATGGCGAAGGAACCGACCGCCGCGGTGAGATTGCCGCAGTTACCGCTCCAATCGATAAAAGGCTGATCAATGGAAACCTGACCGAACAGATAATCCACGTCGTGATCCGGTTTTTCGCTTTTCGACAGGATCACCGTTTTACTGGTGCTGGACGTCGCGCCGCCCATACCGTCGGTGTGCTTGCCGTAGGGATCGGGGCTGCCGATCACCCGCAGCAACAGCTTGTCCCGGGCCTCACCGGGAACCCGCGCCGCTTCCGGCAGATCCTGCAAATTGAAGAAAACGCCCTTGCTGGTGCCACCGCGCATATAGGTGGCGGGAATCCTGATCTGCGGAGCATGGGGCTGGGATGAATGTGTCATGCGTTTCTCACTTTATGAGTAAGGCTTGCACGCGACACGCCGCGCGCAACACGCCAAACCGAAGAACGGCTCCGGTTGTAGCGTGCTGGCGTGTCACGTGTGAGCGTGCCGGCGTCTCTCAGCCTGCTTCCGCCATGAACTCCTTGGCGAATTTCTGCAGGATGCCGCCGTTGGTGTAGACGGAGACTTCCTCCGCGGTATCCAACCGGCAGATCATCGGCACGCGGTCCACGTCACCGTTGTTGCGGGTAATCACCAGCGTCAGCGTCGCACGCGGCGCCAGTTCACCTTCCACGTCATAGATTTCCGTGCCGTCAAGCTTGAGCGTGTTGCGGGTGGTGCCTTCCTCGAACTGCAGGGGCATGACGCCCATGCCGATCAGGTTGGTGCGGTGAATCCGCTCGAAACCTTCGGCGGCGATCACCTCCACCCCGGCCAGTGCCACGCCTTTGGCGGCCCAGTCACGGGACGAGCCCTGCCCGTAATCCGCGCCGGCAACGATAATCAGCGGCTGCTTGCGCTCCATGTAGGTTTCGATGGCTTCCCACATGCGCATCTGCCGGCCTTCCGGTTCCACCCGTGCCAGCGAGCCCTGGATCACGTTACCGCTGTCGTCACGGCACATCTCGTTGAACAGTTTCGGGTTCGCAAGAGTGGCACGCTGAGCGGTCAGGTGATCGCCACGGTGCGTCGCGTACGAGTTGAAGTCCTCTTCCGGCAGGCCCATCTTGTGCAGGTAGGCACCGGCGGCGCTGTCCAGCAGGATGGCGTTGGAGGGCGACAGGTGATCGGTGGTGATGTTGTCCGGCAGGATCGCCAGCGGCCGCATGCCCTTCATCTGGCGCTGGCCCGCCATATTGCCTTCCCAGTAAGGAGGGCGGCGAATGTAGGTGGATTGCGGACGCCAGTCGTACAGCGGGCTGGCGGCGCGAGCACCATCGCCCTTCTTCTCGAACATCGGGATATAGGTCTTGCGGAACTGTTCCGGTTTCACCGCCGACTTCACAATGGTGTCGATCTCCTCATCGGAAGGCCAGATGTCCTTCAGGTAGACCGGGTTGCCGTCCTGGTCCTTGCCCAGCGCGTCCTTTTCGATGTCGAAACGGATGGTGCCGGCGATGGCGTAGGCCACCACCAGCGGCGGCGAGGCCAGGAACGCCTGCTTAGCGTAGGGGTGGATGCGGCCGTCGAAGTTACGGTTGCCGGAAAGCACGGCGGTGGCGTACAGGTCGCGGTCGATGACCTCTTTCTGGATCTTGGGATCCAGAGCCCCGGACATGCCGTTGCAGGTGGTGCAGGCGAACGCCACCACGTCGAAGCCCAGATTCTGCAACTCGGGCAGCAGGCCGGACTCTTCCAGGTACATCTTCACCGTCTTGGAGCCCGGCGCCAGGGAGCTTTTTACCCAGGGCTTGCGTACCAGGCCCAGTTTGTTGGCGTTGCGGGCCAGTAGCCCGGCACCGATGATGTTGCGCGGATTGGAGGTATTCGTACAGCTGGTGATGGCCGCGATGATCACCGCGCCATCGGGCATCAACCCTTCTTCCTCTTCCCATTCCTTGGCGATGCCACGATCGTGCAGCTGGGACACGGGCAGCAGCGCATGCGGGTTGGACGGTCCGGCCAGATTGCGCTCAACGCCGGACAGATCAAACTTCAGCACGCGCTCATACTCGGCGGCTTTCAGGCTGTCCGCCCACAATCCGGTTTCCTTGGCGAACGTCTCCACCAGAGCCACCTGCTCATCTTCACGGCCGGTCAGCTTCAAATACTCGATGGTCTGATCGTCGATGAAGAACATGCCGGCGGTGGCACCGTATTCCGGGGTCATGTTGGCGATGGTGGCGCGGTCGCCCACGGACAGGCTGTCGGCGCCTTCGCCGTAGAATTCCAGATAGGCGCCGACCACCCGCTCACGGCGCAGGAATTCGGTCAATGCCAGTACCAGGTCGGTGCCGGTGATGCCCGGTTTCAATTTACCGGTCAATTCCACGCCGACAATGTCAGGCAAACGCATCATGGACGGATTGCCCAGCATCACGTTTTCGGCTTCCAGACCACCCACGCCCACGGAGATCACGCCCAGGGCATCCACCATCGGAGTGTGACTGTCGGTCCCCACACAGGTATCCGGATAAGCCACGCTCCGTCCGCTGCCATCAGCACGGACCTGCACCACCGGGGACATCTTCTCCAGATTGATCTGATGCATGATGCCGTTACCCGGCGGGATCACGTCCACGTTATCGAACGCGGTTTTGGTCCAGTTGATAAAGTGGAAGCGGTCCGCGTTACGGCGTTCTTCCACCTCCCGGTTTTTCTGAAAGGCGTCTTTTTCGAAGCCCGGGTGCTCAACGGCCAGGGAGTGATCCACGATCAATTGGGTCGGCACCACCGGGTTCACCTTGGAGGGGTCCCCGCCTTTCTCGGCGATAGCGTCACGCAGACCGGCCAGGTCCACCAGCGCGGTTTGTCCAAGAATGTCATGGCACACCACACGAGCCGGGTACCAGGGGAAATCCAGGGTACGCTGGCGTTCAATCAACTGCTTAAGAGAATCCGTCAACGCCTCCGGTGCACAGCGGCGTACCAGCTGTTCGGCCAGGATGCGGGAGGTATAGGGCAGTTTGTCATAGGCGCCAGGCTGGATGGCGTCGACCGCGGCACGGGTGTCGAAGTAGTCGAGATCGGTACCGGGCAGCGGTTTGCGGTAATCAGTGTTCATGGCTAGGCATCAATCGAGTCGGGTTGGCGGGCTGGGTCGAGGGAGCGGCGCACCGCTCCCCTTCCCGGATCAGCGTTGCGCGATCGGGGTTACCTTGCGAAGCTCCGGACCGGTGTACTCGGCGCTCGGGCGGATAATACGGTTGTCCGCGCGTTGCTCGAAGACATGGCCGGCCCAACCGGTCAGGCGGCTCATCACGAAAATCGGGGTGAACAGCTTGGTCGGGATTCCCATGAAGTGGTACGCGGAGGCGTGGAAGAAGTCGGCGTTACAGAACAGTTTCTTCTCCCGCCACATGACTTCCTCGCAACGCACCGAAACCGGGTACAGAACGGTGTCGCCCACATCGGCGGCGAGCTTCTCGGACCAGCTCTTGATGATGGCGTTGCGCGGGTCGGACTCGCTGTAGATGGCGTGACCGAAGCCCATGATTTTTTCCTTGCGCTCGAGCATGCCCATCATGCCCTGCTCGGCGTCGTCGGCGTCCTTGAACTTCTCAATCATGTCCATGGCCGCTTCGTTGGCGCCGCCGTGCAGAGGGCCACGCAGGCTGCCGATGGCGCCAGTGACACAGCTGTGGATGTCACTCAGGGTGGAAGCGCAAACCCGGGCGGTGAAGGTGGAGGCGTTGAATTCATGCTCCGCGTACAGGATCAGGGACACGTTCATGACCCGCTCATGCAGTTCGCTGGGGGCTTCATCACGCAGCATGTGCAGGAAATGAGCGCCGATGGAATCGTCATCGGTGTTCTCTTCCACACGAACGCCATCGTGGCTGAAGCGATACCAGTAGCAGATGATCGACGGGAAACAAGCGAGCATGCGGTCGACACAGTCTTCCTGATTCGGGAACACGCCCAGAACGGAGGTGTCTTCCTGCTCCAGATTACCGAGCATGGAACAGCCGGTGCGCATCACATCCATGGGATGGGCGTCCTTGGGAATACGCTCAAGCACTTCCTTGAGGGCCTGGGGCAAACCGCGCAGGGTTTTCAGTTTGGCCTTGTATTCGTCCAATTGCGCCTGGCTGGGCAGTTCGCCCTTGAGAATCAGGTAAGCCACTTCCTCGAACTGGCAGTGTTCCGCCAGATCCTTCACGTCGTAGCCCCGGTATGTCAGCCCGGAGCCGGATTTACCCACGGTGGACAGAGCGGTTTTACCTGCCACCTGGCCTCGCAGGCCGGCGCCCGCCAGTTTCTTGCCTTCTGCCATTGTCATTCTCCTGCTTCAATTCCGTGTATTTACGTCTCCCCCTCCTCTGCCGGGAGAGGGGTTGTCATCAGCCCTTGCCCTTGGCGAACAACTCGTCCAGTTTGCGCTCGTAGTCGTGATAGCCGAGGAAATCGTACAGTTCCATACGTGTCTGCATGGTGTCGACCACTTCTTTCTGGGTCCCCTTTTCGCGGATCTCGCGATACACGTTCAACGCCGCCTGGTTCATGGCACGGAACGCCGACAGAGGATACAGAATCATGCTGGCCCCGGCGTCGGCCAGTTCTTCGCGGGTGAACAGCGGCGTGGCGCCGAACTCGGTGATATTGGCCAGCAGAGGCGCGTTACCGATGCCGTCGGAAAAGGCCCGGTAGTCATCCAGAGTGTGCACGGCCTCGGCGAAGATGCCGTCGGCGCCGGCTTCCAGACAGGCACGGGCGCGCTCCACCGCGGCATCCAGACCTTCTTTCTGGAACGCGTCGGTGCGGGCGATGATGAAGAAGTCGTCATCGGTGCGGGCATCGGCGGCGGCCTTGACCCGATCCACCATTTCCTCCTGGGAAACGATTTCCTTGTTCGGACGGTGACCACAGCGTTTCTGCGCCACCTGATCCTCCAGGTGCACGGCGCCGGCGCCGGCGCGGATCATTTCCTTGACAGTGCGGCCGATGTTGAAGGCGCCCCCCCAGCCGGTGTCGATGTCCACCAGCAACGGCACCTCACTGGCGGCGGAGATGCGACGCACATCCTCGAGCACGTCGTTCATGGAGGTCATGCCCAGATCCGGCAAACCATAGGAGGCGTTGGCCACGCCGCCACCGGACAAGTAGATCGCCCGGTAGCCCACCTGTTCCGCCATCATGGCGCAGTAGGCATTGATGGTGCCCATGATCTGCAGGGGCTTTTCTTCGGCCAGGGCCCGTCGAAAACGGGCGCCGGCGCTATTCGGCTGGCTCATTGTCATCTCCTGTGTCGGTTCCACCCGGCTCACGGCGCGGGACGCTCAGACGGCGCCCGGCTCTTTCCGCTTCGCCTGCTGTTCGATATTTTCTCTTGCCCGGCTGATATGGCGGCGCATCAACAGCTCCGCCAGGTCCGCGTCCCGAGCCTCGATCGCCTCGACGATACGGCGGTGCTCGTTGAGGGCCTTCTGCGGCCGGTTGGACACGGTACTGAACTGATAACGGTACATCCGCACCAGGTGGTACAACCCGCCCACCAGCATCTGGATCAGCGTGGCATTGTGGCTGCCCTGGATAATGCGGTAATGGAAATCGAGGTCACCCTCGCGTTGAAAATAAGCGGTGTCCTCGCGCAGGTCCTGCTGCTGTTCGTGCTGACCGAGCAAGGCGGTCAGACCGCGCACTTCCTCATCACTCATGTTCTCGGCGGCAAGGCGCGCGGCCATGCCTTCGAGCGCTTCGCGCACATAGTAGATTTCGATCAGATCGTCGAAGCTGAGGGAAGTCACGCGGGTGCCCACATGGACCACCCGCTCCAGTAGCTTGCGGGATTCCAGGCGGCGCAGAGCTTCGCGCAAGGGGCCGCGGCTGACGCCGTAGCGGCTGGCGAGATCGGTTTCACTGACTTTGGTGCCGGGGGCGATCACACCGCGCACGATATCGTCCTGGAGACGGGCAAACACCCGATCCGCCAGGGTTCTTACGTTATCGTCGAGGGCGTGGGTCATGGCATCCATTGTCGACAATTGAAGGATCAGGTGGCGACTTTACTCGGCGCCATCCAATCTTTCAATGATTATTGTCGACAATGATGCCGAGATGGACTCAGAGAGCGCAAGCACTACCCTGATAACGCCATTCCACCGAGCCACGGCTTTCCGAGTCCTGGCGTTCCAGATCATTGCTTCCGGCGGCCCGCAGTTGGGCCGGGCGGTAGAGATCACGCCAAGTGCCACGCAGACGTTCGCTGTAACGGTCAGAGCGATACAAGGTGCGAGGGCCGCTGGTCAGATCCAGGGTGCCGTCAATGCGGGTTCCAAAATGCGGTGTTCCGGTCCGGTTGGTGGCCCCTGGCGCCAGCAGCAACGCCACTGTCGCGGTGTTGGCGCTGGCGGAGGTGACCAATCCGGCTGGAAGCAGCTCGTCCTCGCAGGTCGCGGCGGCGTAGGCGGTGCCGTCGTTGGCGATCCGCACCACGAAGGTTTCGGTCTGGTTCTGATCGGCCCGGTTCCGCTCGCGGGCCTGGTTCGGCTCCAACGGCTGGCAGACGCCACTGCCATCCCGCAAGCACCGCGGATAGTTGCCGTCGCTGCCCAGTTCCCTGGTGGGAATGAAGTCCGAACACTCCGCCGAGTCACTGGCACAGGCCCGTTTCAGGGTCACGGCGTAATAGCCGGCGGCACCGCCAAGCCCGTCACCGTTCCCCATCACCGACCCGGTCTGGGTAGCACGAACACTCAGGCCAATGTTGCCGGCGCCGAGCACGCTGCCTTGGATCCGCCCGGTTTCACCACCACTGGGGGCGGACGGACTGCCCGGCAGATCCAGCGCGAAGTCGGTGACGAAACCGCCCCCCACCCGCTGATTGATGTAAAGCGCCCGATGCCCCAGCAGACGCCCGCTCAGGGTGGCGTCGGTGGCGGCCGTGCTGTTCAAGAGGCCAACCAGGGTTCCCTGTTGGACGGTCAGTCCCGCCGCCAGCGTGGGAACACCTTCCCAGGCCACCAGATCCTCACTGCCTCCGTTGTCCGGATCCCCTTTTTGCAGCTGTCCCAAACCCAGCACGCGGCCATCGGGCAGCACCAGGGATTCCATGCGCAGCGCGTTCTGGTTGCTGTCGAATGCCTTCGGCTGATCACAGGGGGCGGCGCCATCCTGACAGGTCTCGAGAACATACTGGCCGGCCCGCGTCGCCGTGTTGGCGTTATCGATCCGGGCGGTCACCGTGGACGGATCCGCCGGGAAACCGGAAACCGTAGCCTCCGCGGACACCGCATCCAACAACGGCTGCCAGGCGGCGCGGAAAGCGGCATAGTCCGGATAATCAAATTCCAGCGACGGTACCAGGGTATCGAAGTTCTCGCTGACCAGCTCATTCACCACTTCCGGCAATTCGAGCCGCGAGGTCGCCGGATCACTGTCCAGCGCCATCAGCAACGCCGTCCGGTTGCGTACCCGATAGTCGCTGGCGGCGATCCGGCGCGGCGCCTCCACCATATCGGCCAGAGTGAAACGATAATCGCGGGTTGTCAGCCGTTGCGGCAAATAGGCCTCCCCGAGGGTGACCCAGCGCCCCTTGTAGCGGCGGTCCCCGAGAAAGAAAGCGATGCTTTCAGCGTCCGACGGACACAGGGCCCGGTCCGCTGGCAACTGCTCGGTGGCGGTATCCAATACATAATAAAGAGAGCTGCCGCACTCATAAGACAGGTTGGTCGCCACGGTGCCCTCCAACGTCACCTGATACTCACCACCAGGTTCCAGCAGACACCGCGCCGTGGAGGGGCAGACCCCCACGTCATGCTGGGAATAGCTTTTGCCCCCACCACCGCAGGCCGCCAGGGCCAGACAGCCGGATATCAACAACAGTTTTTTCATGCGCGTTTATTCCTTCACCACGGCTCGCCGCCCGGCGCCGGTGGCGCTACACTAGCCGGCCTGTTTTCGCCGCTCGCGAGCCTTTCCCGACACCTCATGCTTGATAGCGTTCACGTCGTCTTTCGTCAAAATGGCCGTTTGCTGGCCCTCGGACCACCCGATCACACGCTTTACGCGCGAGACCGCGACGCCCTGAGCGCCCTGCCAGAACGGGTCGCCAGCGCCCTCAGCCGGGGTTACCGGTTCGCCTGCGGACTGCTGCCCTATGCGGCGGGCCTGGCTCTACAGGGCATCGGCGACAGTGATGCGCCGGCGGTGGTGCACCTTTACCGGTCCACGCCGCGGCCGTTCCAGGAGCAGTCCGGCGCCTTCCGTCTGACCCGGCCGTTCCAGCCACAGCAAACTGCTGATAAGTATGCCTATGCACTGCAAAGGATCAGTTGCTATCTCGTAGCCGGAGATTGCTATCAGGTAAATTACAGTCAACGTTTCGATGCCCGCTTCCAAGGCGATCCGCTGATCGCCTTCCAGCGGCTGGCGCGTGCGCACCCCGCTCCCCATGCCTGTTTTTTCCGTGATCGTGGCGAAGCAGTGTTCGGCGTATCGCCGGAGCGCTTCTTGCGGGTGGACGGCCGCGACGTGGTCACCGAGCCGATCAAGGGCTCACGGCCGCGCGGTAACAATGAAGAGGAAGATCGGCGCCTGGGAGAAGCCCTGCTGGCCAATCCCAAGGACCGCGCCGAGAATCTTATGATCGTCGATCTGTTACGCAACGATCTGGGCGCGGTTTGCGAACCGGGCTCGATAACGGTGGACCCGCTGTTCGAGTTACGCCGCTTCAGCAATGTCCAGCATCTGGTCTCCACCGTGCACGGACGCCTGCGTCCGGAGGTGACGCCCCTGGCCGCGCTGATCAGCGCCTTTCCCGGAGGCAGCATCACCGGCGCGCCGAAGAAACGGGCCATGGAAATCATTCAGGAACTGGAACCGGTGCCGCGCGGCCCCTACTGCGGCACGCTGTTCTGGCAGGACGATCAGGGCCGGCTGGACAGCAACATTCTGATCCGCACCCTCTACACCCGGGGCAACGCGCTGTACTGCCACGGCGGCGGTGGCATCGTGATCGATTCCACCACCGAGGAAGAGTATCGGGAGAGCCGCTTTAAGGTGGAAAAACTGATGGCGGTGTTATAGCCCGGCACCAAAGGAACATTGCGGTCCGTCGATCATTGCTGTACCGCGACTCGCCAGCACTCTTACACGCGCCACTGAGGCGCTCCATTCGCGGCCAAGGCCGCTCCCACGGCGGCTCTGTAGTGCTCTCCGTGGGAAGCGAGCTGGCTCGCGAATGCAGCGCGCGTTCATGCCTCCAGCCCCCATGGACTACCGTGATGCTCTTTCGACTTCGGTATCAGCCCTCTTCGCTCTCCCACAATGTCGGCTGGCCATTTTGCTCCGCCATCGAGCGCAGCTTGTCCAGATGGCGCTGAAGATCGTCACCACCGGCGGACACCACTCGCAACGAAGGACGATCCGCGCTCAGCCGGCGAATCGCCTCCGCCTGCCGCTGGCCTCCGCCGCCGCCATCCTGCCCACCCAGGGAAAGGTTGGTCTGGCCACCGGTCATGGCCAGATAAACGTCGGCAAGAATCTCCGAGTCAAGCAGAGCGCCGTGCAACTCCCGGTGGCCATTGTCCACGTCGTAGCGGCGGCACAACGCGTCCAGGCTGTTCTTCTGCCCGGGGTGCATCTCCCGCGCCAGCCGCAGCGTATCCAGTACCCGGCAGCGCTGCTCCACCGTACCCCAGCGGGCGCCCAGCAGCTTCAATTCATGATTGATGAAACCGACATCAAAAGGCGCGTTATGGATCACCAACTCGGCGCCATCGATGAAATTGACGAATTCCTCGGCCACCTGCGCGAACACCGGCTTGTCGGCCAGGAACTCGAGAGTGATCCCGTGCACCTCCATCGCCCCTTCGTCGATTTCCCGTTCCGGGTTGATGTACAGATGCAGGTTGTTGCCGGTAATACGGCGATTCATCACCTCCACGCAGCCGATCTCGATGATACGGTGTCCGGCGGCGGGCTCCAGGCCAGTGGTTTCGGTATCCAGTACGATCTGTCTCATCCGTCCACTCTCATCTGATCAATTCCACGGTTGGCCAGGCGGTCGGCCCGTTCGTTCTCCGCGTGCCCGCTGTGCCCTCGTACCCAGTGCCACTCCACTTCATGGGGCGCGGCGGCCTGATCCAGGCGTTGCCACAGGTCAGCGTTCTTCACCGGTTGGCGGGAGGCGGTGCGCCAGCCACGCCGTTTCCAGTTGGCCATCCATTCGGTGATACCCTGACGTACATATTGGGAGTCCGTGGTCAGCACCACCCGGCAGGGGGACTTCAAGGTTTCCAGAGCGACGATGGCCGCCATCAATTCCATGCGATTATTGGTGGTCAACGGCTCGCCACCGAATAATTCCTTTTCGTGCTCGCCATGACGCAACAGCGCCCCCCAGCCTCCCGGGCCCGGATTGCCACGACAGGCGCCGTCGGTAAAAATTTCCACTGTCTTCAAGAACCACTCCAGTCACTTTCGATGATCATTCCGCGTTGCGCTCATTCCACGTTACGTTGCCAGCGGGCCAACGGCACGGAGATGACCGTCGGATGTGATGGCTCGCCCCGCCGGAACGACGGCGCCAGAGGCCGTACCATGGCGGCGCGCTTGCGCGCCACCAGCAAATAACTGGCACCGTGACGCCACCACAGGCGCCGCCCCAGCCATTCCAGCCAGGACAACCTGCGGCGGCCGCGCTCACCCAACGGCAGATTATGAAAGCCGCTGGCCAGTCCTTCCACTTCAAACCCCAACACCTGCAGCCAATCACTGACCCGATAAGGGGTGAAATAACGGCCGACCCAGCCGGGCCGGCGGTTGGCACCAGGCCGGAACCAGCGCGCCAGCCCCAACAGACTGACCGGTTGAAACGACACCACCGCGATCATGCCACCCGGCGCCACGCAACCGGCCGCCTCCCGCAGCACCTGGTGCGGCTCGTTCTGAAACTCCAGGCCATGGTGCAGCAACAACACATCCACGCTGTTCTTGGCTATCGGCAGCGCCCTGGCCTGAGCCTGCACCTGACCGCCGCCCAGCTTCGGCGGCGTAACGTTGCAGCACCAAGGAATACGAATACCTTCCAGCATATGGCGACATGCGCTGGAGCCCACCGATACCGCCCGCTGCCCCACCAGTCTGGGCAGCCAGTCGGCGAGCAGCTCGCGTTCCTCGTTCAGCAACGCGCGGCCGGCGTCGCTGTCGAGCCAGCGATCAAAGCGGTGCGGCATATCCTGGGGGTGGCGCCGGTAGGGGCCGCGGGGCAAAGGGGGCAACTGCATCCGTGACGCTCTCCGTGGTAGGCTTGACTCCGTGACAGGCTTAACGTGGATGTTCGGTATCAGTTCCAGCGCCAAGTATCAGCGCCAAAACAAGGGTAGCACGACATGCTTCAGACCCCTACGGCGATTCCCGCCTTCCAGGATAATTACATATGGGCCCTCCGCCGTGACCATCACTGCGTGGTGGTTGATCCTGGCGACGCCGCCCCGGTTGAGGCCTGGTTACGCGAACAGGGCCTGATTCTTACCGGCATTCTTATCACCCACCACCATCCCGACCATGTCGGCGGCGTTCAAGCCTTGCTGGAACACCGGGAGATCCCGGTCCATGGTCCGGCCCGGGAAACCATTCCCGGCCTTACCCACCCCCTCAATGACGGCGACCGGGTGAAACTGGCGGACCTGGATCTGGAGCTGGAAGTACTGGACGTGCCTGGCCACACCCTGGGCCACATCGCCTACCATGCCCGTCAGCCGGGCTGGCTGTTCTGCGGCGACACGCTGTTCGCCGGAGGCTGCGGGCGGCTGTTCGAAGGCACCCCGGAACAAATGCATCATTCGCTGTCCCGGCTGGCCGCGCTGCCGGAGGGCACCCAGGTCTTTTGTGCCCACGAATACACCCTGGCCAATCTCACCTTCGCCGCCAAGGTGACCCCCGAGGACCCCGACGTCCGCACGCGCCTGAACGACGTCAAGGCCCTGCGCGATGCCGGGCGCATCACCCTGCCCTCCACCATCGCCATGGAGCGCCGTACCAACCCGTTCCTGCGCGCCACCGAGCCAGCTCTGCGCCAGTCCTGTGAGCGCCACTTCGAGGCGCCGCTGGATACTCCGGTGGACAGTTTTGCCGCCCTGCGGCGCTGGAAGGACAGCGGTTGATCGCGGGGCGGGCGCCCGGCACCGGGCGTCCGCCCCTCCCCGCACCACCATATTTAACCTTGCCGTAACCTTTCCCGCTCCCTAGAATTCACCGGAATTTCAATAGCCATATAATTGACATGCATAGACTTCTAGGCGTTTTTGCCTTGGGGGTGTTGTTGTTTAGCGGGGGCTGCTCACTAACACCATCCGTGGATGAATTACCGCCCATGCCACCGGCGGCACCGGAGCCGGAACAAGAACCAATACCGGGCTCGGAGGCAGGTGCATCCGACCTTGCCAACGGCATGGAACCTGTTCCCGTGGGCGTCGCCGAACCGGCGGACCAGGATCTCTGGGTACGTTTGCGCGAAGGGTATGGCCTGCCCCGGGTGGACAATGCCCGGGTGGAGGAACAGCGTGTTTTCTACACTCGTCACCCGGTCTATTTCACCCGGGTCACCACCCGCGCGGAACGCTATCTGAAGTTCATCGTCGATGAAGCCACCGCCCGCGACATGCCCACCGAACTGGCGTTGCTGCCGGTGGTGGAAAGCGCCTTCGACCCCTTCGCCTATTCCCACGGCCGCGCCGCCGGCCCCTGGCAGTTCATTCCCTCAACGGGCCAGCATTTCGGCCTGCGCCAGGACTGGTGGTACGACGGTCGCCGCGACATCATCGCCTCCACCCGGGCCGCCCTGACTTACCTGCGGCAACTCGCCGACCGTTTCGAGGGCGACTGGCTGCTGGCGCTGGCGTCCTACAATGCCGGCGCCGGCACCGTTCTCCGGGCACAGAAACGCAATGAAGCGGCGGGCAAACCCACGGACTTCTGGAGTCTGGATCTGCCCACGGAAACCACTGCCTATGTTCCCAAGCTGCTGGCGGTGGCGGACATCGTCAGGAATCCGAAGCAATACGGCGTGGCCCTGCACCCGATCGCCGATGTGCCCTACTTCATCAGCGTCAATACCGGCGGGCAATTGGACCTGACCCAGGCAGCCCGACTCGCCGAAGTGCCGATGGAAGAGCTGTATCTGCTTAATCCCGGCTTCAATCGCTGGGCCACCGCCCCCGCCGGACCGCACCGTCTGTTGGTGCCGGCGGACAAGGCGGAACGGTTCAAGGCCGGTCTGGCCACCCTGTCCACCGGCCAGCGGATGCGCTGGCAGCGTTACACCATTGCCCGAGGCGACAATCTGCAAAGTATCGCCCAACGCCATCGCACCAAAGTGCAGGTCCTGCGCGAAATCAATCATCTCAAGGGCAACACCATCATCGCCGGCAAGACCCTGTTGATTCCGCAATCCGCCAGGAGCGGCGTGCCCCCGGCCGGTGACAGCGCCAACTCTCAGGGCCGTAGGCTGGCGCACCGGGTCGGTGACGGTGACACACTGTGGGATTTGGCACGACGTTACCAGGTATCGGTAGGCGACCTGGCCCGGTGGAACAATCTCGACCCCAAGGCACCGCTGCGAATCGGGCAGACCTTGAAAGTAGTGAACGGCAACGATGGCGGCGGCCGGACTCAGAGGGCGGAAATGGTCCGTCAGGTTCGTTACTCGGTACGTCACGGTGATTCGTTGTACACCATCGCCAATCGCTTTAATGTGTCCGTGAACGATATTCGCAGTTGGAATAATGCCCTGAGCAAGCGCCGCTACCTGCGCCCCGGTGACCGTGTCACGCTGTTCGTGGACATTCGCGAGGCTCCCTGATCGAACCGTGCGGACCGCCGGAACGCCGCGCGCCGCTCATGGTCATATACCCTGTCGAAGGCATTGAAAGCTGGCACCCAAGCCTTCGACAGGCTCTAATGTGGGATTCGATGACGATCAGGAGTGGATAATAACGATGAGAGCCGTCACCATTCTGTTGGGTTTGCTGCTGGCCCTGCCGGCGCTCGCCGAAGTGCACAGCAGCCATGCCATCACCATGTACGACGCTCCCAAGTATGGCCCTTCCTTCCGTCACTTCGACTACGTCAACGCCAACGCCCCCACCGGCGGTCAGATCAAGCTCCATGTAATTGGCGGCTTTGACAGCTTCATGCCCTACCTGCCCAAAGGCAGCGCCGCCGCCGGCGTCGGCGGTCTCGGTCCCAGCTTCCTCTACGACAGCCTGACCGTGCGCAGCCTGGATGAACCGTTCACCGAATACGGCCTGCTCGCCGAACGCATGGAATGGCCCGACGACCGCAGCTGGATCACCTTTACTCTGCGTGACCAAGCCCGCTTCGCCGACGGCCAGCCAGTCACCGCCGAGGACGTGGTATGGAGCTTCAATCAGCTGACTGAACATGGCCAGCCACTTTACGCCTACTACTATGCCGATGTGGAAAAAGTGGAGGCGCTCTCCGAACGCAAGGTGAAGTTCACCTTCAAACCCGGCGACAACCGGGAACTGGTGATGATCGTCGGCCAGCTTCCGGTATTACCCAAGCACTTCTGGAAGGACAAGGATTTTACTCAGGCGGATCTCACCGTGCCGATGGGGTCCGGCCCCTATCGCATCGCCAGTTTCAAGCCCGGCAAGCAAGTGGTATACGAACGCCGCGATGATTACTGGGCCTGGGACCTGCCGGTGATCCAGGGCCAGTACAATTTCGGCCGGGTGATCTTCGAGTACTACCTGGATCAGACCGTAGCGCTGGAAGCCTTCAAAAAAGGCGATTACGACTTCCGCTTCGAAATGAACTCAAAACTGTGGGCCACCGCCTACACCGGGCGGGATTTCAACAACGGTAAACTGGTCAAGGAAGAAATCCATCACCAGAACCCCTCGGGCATGCAGGGTTTTATCTTCAACACGCGCCGTCCACTGTTTCAGGATCCGGTGTTGCGGGAAGCCATGGCCTATGCGCTGGATTTCGAATGGTCCAACAAGCAGTTGTTTTATAATCAATACAAGCGTACCCGCAGCTATTTCCAGAACTCGGAAATGGCCGCCACTGGCCTGCCCTCCGAGACGGAGCTTAAGCTGCTGGCCCCCTTACGTGATGAGCTGCCTGAGCGA
The DNA here is from genome assembly GCF_009846745.1 of Alcanivorax xiamenensis. NCBI lineage: Bacteria > Pseudomonadati > Pseudomonadota > Gammaproteobacteria > Oceanospirillales > Alcanivoracaceae > Alcanivorax > Alcanivorax xiamenensis. The sequence continues at coordinate 45,278 of NZ_AQPF01000022.1, forward strand.
GTCTTTACCGAGGAGTACCAGCCGCCAGTCTCCGACGGCAGCGGCCGTCCGCGGGAGAATCTGCGTACCGCCCAAACTCTGCTCAAGAAGGCCGGCTACGAGGTGCGAAACGGACAGTTGTTCAACCCCGAAGGGAAGCCGGTGAAGTTCGAGTTTCTGCTTTACAGCCCGGCTTTCGAACGTGTGGTTCTGCCCTTCGCCCGCAATCTCAAGGCGCTGGGCATCAATGCCGATGTGATTCGCGTGGACGAATCCCAGTATCTTCAGCGCATACGAAATTTCAATTTCGACATGATCGTCGGCGGCTGGGGCCAGTCGTCCTCCCCGGGCAACGAGCAGCGGGATTTCTGGTCCAGCAAGGCGGCGGACCGTCCCAGCAGCCGCAATTACGCCGGCATCAAGGACCCTGCCATCGACAGTCTGGTAAAAACGCTGATTTCCGCAAAGGACCGTGAGGCCCTGGTGACCAGCAGCCGGGCGCTGGATCGCGCCCTGCAGTGGGGATTCTACGTGATCCCCAATTGGGGGATGGATTATCACCGCTTCGCCTACCGCTCGCGGCTGGCCCACCCGGATTTGCCGCCGTACCTCGGTGTCGACGGGGCGCTGGACCTTTGGTGGGATACAACGGCGGAATAAATGCCACGTTATATTCTCAAACGGTTATTGCTGATCATTCCCACCTTGTTCGGCATTCTGTTGTTGAACTTCCTGGTGGTGCAGGCCGCCCCTGGCGGCCCGGTGGAGCGCGTGCTCGCCGAGCTCCAGGGTCAGGGCGGCGGCGGGGGTCCCGGCGGCGGCTTCGCCGGCACCACCGCGGATACCATCGGTGGTGCCGGGCATTCCGGTTATCGCGGCTCCACCGGGCTGTCACCGGAACTGGTGGCCCGTATCGAACAGTTCTACGGCTTCGACAAACCGGCCCTGGAACGCTTCTGGATCATGCTGCGCAATTATCTGAGATTCGACTTCGGCGAGTCCTATTATCGTGATCGTCCGGTGTCGGATCTGATCATCGAACGGATTCCGGTGTCGGTGTCGCTGGGGCTGTGGAGCACGCTCATCGCCTATCTGGTGTCGATTCCGCTGGGCATTCGCAAAGCGGTGAAGGATGGCTCCCGCTTCGATGTGTGGAGCAGTACCGCCATCGCCATCGGCTACGCCATTCCCAGTTTTCTGTTCGCCATCCTGCTGGTGGTGCTGTTCGCCGGCGGCTCCTATTTCGAGTGGTTCCCGCTACGAGGCCTGACCTCGGACAACTTCGCGCAGTTATCCTGGTCCGGCAAGATCACCGATTACCTGCATCACATCGCCCTGCCCACCCTCGCCATTGTCATCGGCAATTTCGCCACCCTCACCATGCTGACCAAGAACTCGTTCCTCGACGAGATCGGCAAACAGTATGTCCAGACCGCCCGGGCCAAGGGGCTGAGTGAAAAGCAGGTGCTCTACCGCCATGTTTTCCGCAACGCCATGCTGATCATCATCGCCGGTTTCCCGGCGGCGTTCGTCAGCGTGTTCTTCACCGGCGTGCTGTTGATCGAGTACATTTTCTCTCTGGACGGCCTTGGGCTGCTTGGCTTCGAATCGGTAATCAATCGGGACTATCCGGTGGTGTTTGGCACCCTGTTCATCTTCACCCTGCTGGGTATGCTGCTGAAACTGGTCTCCGACCTGACCTACATGTGGGTGGACCCGCGTATCGATTTCGAGCGGAGGGCCCACTGATGATGGCGACGGCAAGCGCCCCCCTCTGGCGGCGGCAATGGCGGGCATTTCGGGCCAACCGTCGCGGCTTCTGGTCCCTGTTGGTGTTTCTGGTGCTGTTCCTGGTCAGTCTCGGCGCGGAGTGGATCGCCAACGACAAGCCTTTATTGATCCGATATGACGGTGCTTTCTATACCCCGGTGCTGCACACCTATCCGGAAACCACCTTTGGCGGTTTCTTCGAGACCGAAGCCAATTACCGGGATCCGGTGGTAAGGGAATTGATCGAGGAAAAAGGCTGGATGCTCTGGCCGGCGATCCGTTACCACTACACCACCATCAATTACGAGCTCACCGTGCCGGCGCCAGCGCCGCCTTCCGCGGAGAACTGGCTCGGCACCGATGATCAGGGTCGGGACGTTCTGGCGCGCCTGATCTATGGATTCCGTACTTCGGTGCTGTTCGGTTTGATGCTGACCCTCAGCGCCAGCGCCATCGGTATCATGGTGGGCGCGATCCAGGGCTATTACGGCGGCTGGACCGATCTGGCCGGACAGCGCTTTATCGAGATCTGGTCGAGCATGCCGATCCTCTATCTGATCATCATCCTCTCCAGCTTCGTGGTGCCCAGTTTCTGGAGTCTGCTGGTGATCATGCTGCTGTTCTCATGGATGACGCTGGTGGATCTGGTCCGCGCCGAGTTCCTGCGTTGCCGCAACATGGAGTATGTGCGTGCCGCCCAGGCCATCGGCGTGCGCACGCCGGTGATCATGTTCCGTCACATGCTGCCTAATGCCATGGTCGCTACCCTGACCTATCTCCCCTTCGTACTGAACGCCGCGGTAATCACCCTTACCTCCCTGGATTTCATCGGCTTCGGCCTGCCACCGGGATCACCGTCACTGGGCGAACTGCTCGGCCAGGGCAAAGCCAACCTGCAGGCCCCGTGGCTGGGACTGAGCGCCTTCGCCACCCTGGCCTTGATGCTGTCTCTGCTGGTGTTCATCGGCGAAGCCGTGCGCGATGCCTTCGACCCGAGGAAATTCCTGTCATGAGCCTGCTGGAGCTGGAGCAACTGACGGTCCGTTTTGGCGACGCCGCGCCGGTGGTGGATCGGGTCAGTCTCAAACTGGAACGGGGCCGCATGCTGGCGCTGGTGGGGGAATCCGGTTCCGGCAAATCACTGACCGCCATGTCCATCCTCGACCTGCTTCCCGCCAGCGCTACCCGCGAGGCCAAGGCCCTGCGTCTGGATGATGAGAATCTGCTGGCCTGCTCGGAGCCGCAACGGCGGCGTTTGCGCGGCGGCCGTATCGGAACCATCTTCCAGGAACCGCTGACGGCGCTGAACCCCTTGCACACGGTGGAGAAACAGATCGGTGAAACGCTGCGCATTCACCAGGGGCTCAACGGCGCCGCCGCGCGCCAACGCAGCCTGTCGTTGCTGAGCCAGGTGGAGCTGCCCGCCAGCGAAGCCATGCTGTCGCGCTATCCGCACCAGCTCAGCGGTGGACAACGCCAGCGCGTGATGATCGCCATGGCCCTGGCCAACGACCCGGAGTTACTGATCGCCGATGAGCCCACCACCGCCCTGGACGTGACCGTCCAGGAAACCATCATGGACCTGCTCAAACGCCTGCAGCATGAGCGCAATCTGGGCATTCTGCTGATCAGCCATGATCTCGGACTGGTGGGCCGGTTCGCCGAGGACGTGGCGGTGATGCACCACGGCAAGGTGGTGGAAAGTGGCCCGTCGGAGCAGGTGTTGAGCCAGCCACAAGCACATTATACCCGCCATCTGATCGACGCCGAGCCGAGCGGTACCGCGATACCGGTGCCGGATGACGCGCCCACCTTGCTGCGGGCGGATGATCTGCAAGTGAGCTTCAAAGGCGGTCGCCGTGGCTGGTTCGGTCCACGGGAGGAGACCCGGGCGGTGGACCGCATTTCCTTTCAACTGCGCCGGGGTGAAACCCTGGGCGTGGTGGGTGAATCCGGCTCCGGCAAGTCGACCCTGGCGCTGGCGCTGCTGCGGCTGGTTGCCTGCCAGGGCCGCATAATGCTGCTGGATCAGGATCTCACCCGTCTGCGGGGTGGCGCCCTGCGTCCCTGGCGGCGCCATATGCAGGTGGTGTTCCAGGACCCGTTCGGTAGCCTGAATCCGCGTCTGACGGTATTGCGAGCGGTGGAGGAAGGACTTCGCGTACACCAACCGGATCTGAGCCGCGACCAGCGCCGGGATCGGGTGCGGCAGCTGCTGCGGGAAGTGGGACTCGATCCCGAGGCCTTGGAGCGTTATCCCCATGAGTTCTCCGGTGGCCAGCGCCAGCGGATCGCCATCGCCCGGGCATTGATCATGAAACCGGATCTGCTGATCCTGGATGAGCCCACCTCCGCCCTGGATCGCAGCGTACAGGCCCAGGTACTGGATCTGCTGCGCGATCTGCAACGCCGGCACGGGCTCAGCTACCTGTTCATCAGCCATGACCTCAAGGTGGTGCGAGCCCTCAGCCACCGGTTGCTGGTGATGCGCCAGGGCCAGGTGGTCGAGCACGGCGACACCGAGACTGTCTTTCAGCGGCCTGCTCACGACTATACGCGCACCCTGATCGACGCGGCTTTCAGTACCGAGAAGAAACACGCCGTTGCACATTGAAAGGCCGGCACCGTTTATCCCCGGCCGGTTTTCTCTATACTTGGAGCAGCTATCTTCAACACCAATATTCGAGGACAGACCATGGGTTTTCTCGCGGGCAAACGCTTCCTGATCGTCGGCATCGCCAGCGATCGCTCCATCGCCACCGGTATCGCCGAAGCCATGCACCGGGAAGGCGCCGAACTGGCCTTCACCTACCAGAACGACAAGCTGAAAAAGCGGGTGCTGAAAGCCGCCGAGGCCTATGGCAGCAACGAGAATCTGTGCTTCCCCTGCGATGTGACCTCCGATGAGGAAATCAACCAGGTGTTCGCCGACCTGGGGCAACAGTGGGACGGCCTGGACGGCGTGGTGCACGCGGTGGGCTTTGCTCCCGCCAACGAACTGGATGGTAACTTCGCCGAGGTCGCCACCCGGGAAGGCTTCCGCATTGCTCACGATATCTCCGCGTACAGCTTCGTGGCGCTGGCCAAGGCGGCACGGCCTCTGATGCAAGGCCGCAATGGCGCCCTGCTGACGCTGTCCTATCATGCCTCCCGCCAAACCGTGCCGAACTACAACGTCATGGGCCTGGCCAAAGCCAGTCTGGAAGCCTCGGTGCGTTATCTGGCCTCCAGCCTGGGCCCGGAAGGGATCCGCGTGAACGGCGTTTCCGCCGGTCCGATCCGCACCCTGGCCGCCTCCGGCATCAAGAAATTCCGCACCATGCTGGAGTACAACGCCTCCAAGGCGCCGCTGCGCCGTAACGTCACCATCGAGGAAGTGGGTAATACCGCCGCCTTCCTGTGTTCCGATCTGGCCTCCGGGATCACCGGTGAAATCACCTATGTGGACGCCGGGGCCGCCACCGTCTCCATGCCGTTCGAGGAACCGGGCGAGGATTAATCCTCGCCGCCCTCTCCCCGCCCTCTCCCATCACCACACTGACATATTCCACTGTCAGGCTGGCGGCTCCGAACCGATCAAAAAAGGAGCCCGATGGTGAGCCCGAAAACCTCTCTGGCCCTGTTGCCACTGGTATCCGCGCTGGCCCTGGCCGGCTGCGGTGGCGACGGCAGCGATAACGATAACAGCGACGGTGGGGAGCCGCTGTCCCTGACCCTCCTTCATATCAACGATCATCACTCCAATCTGGAGCCGTCGAGCCTGACGCTGGATATCGCCGGCGCGGAAACCACCTTTGAGTCAGGTGGTTTTCCCCGCGTGGTGGCCAAGATCGCCGAACGGGAAGCAGCGCGGAGCAATGTCCTCAAGCTGCACGCGGGGGATGCCATCACCGGCACTCTGTACTTCTCCAGCTTCGAAGGCGAGGCCGACGCCAAGCTGATGAACCAGGTGTGTTTCGACGCCTTCGCTCTGGGGAATCACGAATTCGACCGGGGTGACGCCGGCCTCAAGAAGTTCCTCGACTACCTCGCCGATGACAGCTGCGGGACTCCGGCTCTGGCCGCCAACGTCAAACCTCAAGTAGGCACCCCGCTGGCGCCCAACGCCGAGGACGACTACATCAAGCCCTACGTGATCCACGAAGTGAACGGGCAACAGGTGGGCATTATCGGCATCGACATCGCCGGCAAAACCCAGAACAGTTCCAGCCCGCTGGACACCACTCAGTTCCTGGACGAGCAGGAAACCGCCCAGGCCATGATCGACGAGCTGGCCGATCAAGGCGTCAATAAAATCGTCCTGCTGACCCACTACCAATACCAGAACGATCTGGAAATGGCCGCCAATCTGTCCGGCGTGGATGTGATCATCGGCGGTGACTCGCACACCCTGCTGGGAGATTTTGCTGATTATGGCCTGCCCGCATCCGGTGATTACCCCACCATTGTGACCAACGCCGATGGCGATCTGGCCTGCGTCGCCCAGGCCTGGCAGTACTCCCAGGTGGTGGGAGAGTTGAACGTGGAGTGGGATGGCGAGGGTAACGTCACCGCCTGCGCGGGGGTGCCGCACCTGCTGTTGGGAGACTCAATCACCCGCGAAACCGCCAACGACGAAACCTACCAGCCGGAGGGAGCGGAACGGCAACAGATCCTCGCCGCCATTGACGCCGACGCTCAACTCAGTCTGACCAGCCCCGACCTCAATGCGCGGACGCTGCTGGCTGGTTTTACCGACCAACTCGATGAATTCCAGAATATCGAGATCGGCACCGCCACCGAAGACCTGTGCCTGGCCCGGATCCCCGGTCAGGAGTATGGCGATCCTTGCCCCAGCGAGGATCCCGATCGTGGCGGTGATATTCCCAATGTGGTGGCCAACGCCTTTCTGTTCATGAGCAAGGCAGCCGACGTCTCCATCCAGAATGCCGGCGGCGTGCGCATCGATATCCCGGCGGGCCCCGTCACCATTGGTAATGCCTACAAGTTGCTGCCGTTCGGCAACACCCTCACCAACCTGGAAATGACCGGCGCGGAAATCCGCCAGGTCCTCAATGAAGCGGTGGAGTATGCCCACACGGACTCCTCCGGTGCTTACCCCTATGCCGCCGGGTTGCGATGGTACGTGGACATGAATCGGCCTGAAGGTGCACGTCTTTATGACATAGAGTACCGTCAGCGCAACGAAGGCGAGTGGCAGCCACTGGAAGACAGTACCGAGCTGACCGTGGTGAGCAACAGCTTCACCGCCAGCGGTCAGGACGGCTACGTGACCTTCGGTACGGTCAGCGAAGATGGCCGCGCCGAGGACACTTTCCTTGACTACGCACAGTCCTTTGTCGACTACATGATGGAAGTCGGCACGGTCAGCAAGCCGGCTCAGGACACCTATTCCACCCGTTACTACACCCCGGCGCCGGAGTAAGCGGCATCACCGTGGACGGTCTAATGAAAAGCCCGCCCCTGAAACAGGGCGGGCTTTTTATATGTTCATCGCGGGGTTTGTGGACAGTAAGCACAGCTGCCCCACAGTTATGAAACAGTCCGCCTATACGCAGCACGCTGGCACACCAATTCGCTGGCAAGCCAGCTTCCCACAGAGGGAGCTACGGAGCCGCTGTGGGAAGCTGGCTTGCCAGCGAATACAGCGCGAATCCATGCCTGCAAAGCTATGAGGTTCCCCTGTTAGCGTGCTCCGATGGCGCTCCCCATTCCCTTTTCAGCGAAACAAAAAATCGTCGGGAACGATTTTTGACGTCGCTTGCGACGGCCCAAAGGGTAACCGCCACGGATGGTGGACACAAAAAAAGCCCGCTCCTGAATCAGGGCGGGCTTTCATCATCGTCGCGACGTCGGCGACTTACTCAGGTTTGGCTCGCAGCTCATCGGCATGGATGGCAACATCGCGGGTATCGCGCAGGAACGCCATGACCTGCTCGAAGTCGCGCTCACCTTCCATCTCACCCAGTTGCAGCAAAGCCTGCTTCTGCTGGTTCTCCGGCAGCGGCTCCCCACCGCCGTCAGTCACACCGGTAACCTGAAATGCCACCCAGCCACCATTGGGTAAATCCGCCACCTGGACTTCAGAGGCGCCCTGCTCCTGCGTCCATGGCAGTGTGAAGGCTTGCTGCACCACCATCGGTGCCGGTTGACGAGCACCGCGATGCACCGCGCTTTGCTCTTCGATCTGGACATTTGCCAAGGCCGCGATTTCATCCATCGCCTTGCCCTCTTTGGCCAGTTCGCGCGCCTGCTCGGCCAGAGAGCTGGCTTTTTCCCGCGCTTGCTGGCCCTTCAGGGTATCGCGAATCCGTTCCGCCACCTGATCAAGCGGCAACGGCTCCGGCTCCTGGCGATCCTCCAGATGCACCGCCAAATAGCGGCCACCATTCAGCTCCAGCACGTCACTGTTATGGCCCTGCTCTTTCACCGCCGGCGTGTTCAGGGCTTCACGCACCTTGGCCGAATCCAGCTCCGCCGGCAGGGCATTCAGAGCTACCCAATCCGTGGTCTCGACTTTCAGGCCCAGTTGCTCCGCCGGAGTCTGCAGATCACCATGCTCGAACACCAGTTCTTCCATCTGTGCCAACGCGTCCATCATCATGGACTGAGCACGGGCGGCTTTGAGATCGGCGGTCAGACGCTCGCGCATTTCGTCCAGCGGCGGGAAGGTCTGCTTGTCCTCGCGCAGCACGGTCAGCAAATGCACACCGGATTCAGACACCACCGGCTCGGAAACATCGCCCACGGACAGAGACTTCAGTGCCTCATCCAATGCCTCCGGCAACGAGCCGGGAGCCAGCATACCCAGATTACCGCCGTTATCGGCACTGCCCGGGTCATCGGAATAGGTCTTCGCGGCATCGGCGAAAGACTCACCACCTTCGATGGCCTCGCGCACTTCACGGGCACGCTCAAGCGCTTCATCCGCACCGCGGCCGTCCGTGCCAATCAGAATATGGGCCACTTCCTTGGAACCATTGGCGCGGCTCTCCGCCATGCCGCGGCGAGCTTCGTATTCGGCGCTAATATCATCGTCGCTGACCTCAACTTGCCCGGCGTACTGCTCCGGGCTCAACACCAGATAGCTGATGCGATAGCGCTCGGGGCGCATGAACTGGTCCTGGTGGTCCTGGTAATACTGCTCCACCTGCTCATCGGTGGCGTTGAACTGGCTTTCCAGATCCGCCAGGGACAACCGCACATAACGCAAGTCACGGGTCTGCTCACCCAGGCGGCGCTGTTCGGCGAGCTCACCGGGTAACGCGAAGTCGGTGCCGGTGAAGGCGAACCGGTACTGCTGGGTCAGCCGGTCCTGACGATAGCCATCGAGATAGCCACGCGGGGTCATGCCCTGGCTGCGCAACAAACGCTCGAACTGTTCGTCGGAAAATTTTCCATTCTCGAAAAACGCCTGATTGGAACGGATCTCCGCCGCGGCCTGCACTTCGCTGAAAGCCATGTCAGCGTTATTGGCGGCGGACAAAGTGAGCTGCTCGTTGATGATACCTTCCAGCACCATTTCCGGACGCACATAGGCATCAAGCATGGCCTCGTTCATACCCGGACTTTGCTGACGCAGCATCTGCCGCAGCCGCTCGGTTCTCGCGGTCACGTAGTTGCGATAAATCTTGTTGCCGTCCACTTCGGCCACCGAGACCGAGTCACCCCCACCGGTGAAATAACCATAAAACCCGGAAATAATAAAAGGGAGAATAATGGCGGCGAGCAGAACCTTGCCCACGGGCCCGCGGACAAATCGCCTGAACTCCTGCATGCTTCACTCCAAAGAGATACCGATCAATCGATTCGTTTTTATTTGGAACACCAAGGCGCCAGACGGTTCCGGGTTCCAGAGAGCCTGTTCATGATTTTTACCTCCGCATGCGGAATTCGATGATCCCGGCACGAAGACCGGAGCCAGGCGAGATAAAAATCATGAACAGGTTCTCAAAGCAAAAAAGCGCATCCGCTCTCCGGATACGCTTCCTGGGACTGGCGGAGCGGACGGGACTCGAACCCGCGACCCCCGGCGTGACAGGCCGGTATTCTAACCAGCTGAACTACCGCTCCCGGAACCAGTTTAGTTCACCGCGTCTTTCAGTGCCTTGCCGGCTTTGAAGCCCGGCACGGTGGCTGCGGCGATCTTGATGGTCTCACCGGTCTGCGGATTGCGGCCTTCACGAGCGGCACGCTGCTTCACGGAGAAAGTACCGAAGCCAACCAGAGAAACGCTATCGCCTTTCTTCAGTGCACCGGTGACCGCTTCCAGCGTCGCATCCAGAGCACGACCCGCGTCGGCCTTGGAAATGTCAGCAGCCGCTGCGATCGCATCAATCAGTTCTGATTTATTCACAAAATTCCCCTTTTGCTGTTTCCCGGTTTCGTGGTCGAGGCGTAACGCACTCTCCTTACGACGAAGCCGCCTTTATACCAATGGCTTTAGGCAGGCGTCAAGAAAGGAAAGGCGCTATACCGATAACTCACGTGATTGTAAAAAAGTCTGCCAAATCAAACTGTTAAACGCGGAAAAAAAGGCGGCTCAATGAGTACTTGGCCGCTCTGATTCTCGCTGCGCTTTTTCATCGGCCAGGGCCAGATCCTCTTCAACTTCCGCTTCGCTCAAAGGCGTAGGCGTTTGCGTCAAGGCCACTTCCAGCACCTGATCGATCCATTTTACCGGACGAATATCCAATGACGCTTTGATATTTTCCGGCACTTCCTTCAGGTCGCGCTCATTTTCCTGAGGAATCAAGACGGTTTTTATGCCACCGCGGTGAGCGGCCAGCAATTTTTCTTTAAGTCCACCGATGGCCAGAACCTGACCACGCAGGGTGATTTCGCCAGTCATCGCCACGTCGGCGCGAACCGGAATCCCGCACAATACCGAAACCAAGGCGGTGCACATGGCAGTCCCGGCGCTGGGACCATCCTTTGGGGTCGCCCCTTCCGGCACGTGAATGTGCAGATCGTTACGCTCCAGTTGCCGGCGACGAATTCCCAGCATCCGGGAACGGCTTTTCACCACGGTCCAGGCTGCCTGGATCGACTCCTGCATCACATCACCCAGAGACCCGGTGGTGGTGACACGGCCCTTGCCCGGCGTCGATACACTTTCAATGGTCAGCAACTCGCCGCCAACAGAGGTCCAGGCCAGGCCGGTAACCTGCCCGATCTGGTCCTGATCCTCGGCCAGACCGTAGCTGAACTTGCGCACTCCCAGATAGTGATCGAGATTGTCCTCGGACAATGTCACCGTCTCGGAGGAACGGCTCAGCGAATGCTCTTTCACCACCTTGCGGCAGATCTTGCTGATCTCCCGTTCCAGACCACGCACCCCGGCTTCACGGGTATAATGGCGGACGATATGACGCAGACTGTCGTCGCTGAACGCCACTTCGTCCTTCTTCAAACCGTTGGCTTTGATCTGCTTGGGAATCAGGTACTGGGAAGCGATGTTGACCTTCTCTTCCTCGGTATAACCGGGAAGGCGAATCACTTCCATGCGATCCAGCAGCGGCGCGGGAATGTTCATCGAGTTGGACGTGCAGATGAACAAGGTCTCGGAGAGATCGTAATCCACTTCCAGATAGTGATCGTTGAAGGTGTTGTTCTGTTCCGGATCCAGCACCTCCAGCAGCGCGGACGCGGGATCGCCACGCATATCCATGCCCATCTTATCGACTTCGTCGAGCAGGAACAGTGGATTGCGCACACCGACCTTGGAGAGCTTCTGAATCACTTTGCCCGGCAATGAGCCGATATAAGTACGGCGGTGACCGCGAATTTCCGCTTCATCACGGACCCCGCCCAGCGCCATTCGCACGAACTTGCGGTTGGTGGCTCTGGCCACGGACTGGCCCAGGGAGGTTTTGCCCACGCCCGGCGGTCCCACCAGACAAAGCACCGGCCCCTTGACCTTGCCGACCCGGCTTTGCACGGCGAGAAACTCCAGAATCCGCTCCTTCACTTCTTCCAGGCCGTAATGATCCTGATCCAGCACATCACGGGCATGGGCCAGGTCGTGACGCACCCGGCTGCGCTTTTTCCATGGCACCGAGGTCATCCAGTCCAGGTAGCTGCGCACTACCGTGGCTTCGGCGGACATCGGTGACATCATGCGCAGCTTGCTCAATTCAGCCTTGGATTTCTCCAAGGCGTCCTTGCTCATGCCGGCGCTGTCGATGCGTTTTTCCAGATCCTCGAGCTCGTTACCGCTGTCGTCCAGATCACCAAGTTCTTTCTGAATCGCTTTCATCTGCTCATTCAGATAGTACTCGCGCTGGCTCTTCTCCATCTGCTTCTTGACCCGGCCACGGATGCGCTTTTCCATCTTCAGCACATCCATGTCGGATTCCATCAGCGCCACCAGGTGTTCCACCCGCTCGCGCACATCGGCCATTTCCAGCACGTCCTGCTTTTCTTCCAGCTTGAGCTGAAGATGGGCGGAAATGGTGTCCGCCAGACGGCTGATGTCCTCGATCGACTGCACCGAACTCATCACTTCCGGCGCCACTTTCTTGGACAGTTTGACGTATTCCTCGAACTGCGCCAGCAGCGAACGGGCCAGAGCCTCCTGCTCGCTCAGCGACGGCAACTGATCGTCCAGTTCCCGCACGTCCGCCACCCCGCCCTGCTCGTCGAAGCGGGCGCGGGTGACATGGCCGCGCACGCCGCCTTCCACCAGCACTTTCACGGTGCCGTCGGGCAGTCGCAGCATCTGCAGGATGGTGGAAACGGTGCCCACCCGGTAGATATCGTCCTCGCCGGGGTCATCGTCCGAGGCGTTGCGCTGGGCGACCAGCATGATCTGCTTGTCGTCACTCATGGCCGCTTCCAGAGCGGCGATGGATTTCTCCCGCCCGACGAACAGCGGGATCACCATATGGGGATACACCACTACGTCTCTGAGCGGAAGCAAGGGAATATCTTTCAGCACTTAGGGCCTCTATCGGTTCACGGGGCGCCCGATCAATCGGGCGCCACTCGGGACGTTTGCTCGCTGTTTTCGTAGATCAGCAACGGCTCCGATTCACCTTGGATGGTGGCGCTGTCGATCACCACTTTGACCACGCCCTCCATGGAAGGCACCTGGTACATGGTATCCAACAAAACGCTTTCCAGGATGGAACGCAGACCACGGGCGCCGGACTTTCGTTCCATCGCCTTGCGGGCCACGGAACGCAAAGCGTCCTCGCGGAAGTCCAGTTCCACGCCTTCCATCTCGAACAGGCGCATGTACTGTTTGGTCAGGGCATTACGTGGCTCGGTGAGAATCTGCACCAGCGCGTCCTCGGACAATTCTTCCAGAGTCGCCACCACCGGCAGACGGCCGATGAATTCCGGAATCAGGCCGTACTTGACCAGGTCCTCCGGCTCCACGCCGACCAGGGTCTCGCCCACGTTGCGGTCCCCTTCCTTGCTTTTCACCTCGGCGGAAAAACCGATGCCGCCCTTCTCGGAACGATCCCGAATCACCTTGTCCAGGCCGGCGAACGCGCCACCACAGATGAACAGGATGTTGGAGGTGTCCACTTGCAGGAATTCCTGCTGCGGATGTTTACGCCCTCCCTGGGGCGGCACCGAGGCCACCGTGCCCTCGATGAGCTTCAGCAGGGCCTGCTGCACCCCTTCCCCGCTAACGTCACGGGTAATCGAGGGATTGTCGGATTTACGCGAGATCTTGTCGATCTCGTCAATGTAGACGATGCCCTTCTGGGCCTTCTCCACATCGTAATCACATTTTTGCAACAGCTTCTGGATAATGTTCTCCACGTCCTCACCGACATAGCCGGCCTCGGTAAGCGTGGTGGCGTCGGCAATGGTGAAGGGAACATTGAGCAGGCGCGCGAGGGTTTCGGCCAGCAGGGTCTTACCGCTGCCGGTGGGACCGATAAGCAAGATATTGCTTTTACCCAGTTCCACGTCGTCACGACCGCGAAGGGTGCTGTTGAGCCGCTTGTAGTGGTTGTATACAGCCACGGAAAGCACTTTTTTGGCCCGTTCCTGACCGATCACGTACTCATCGAGCGTGTTCTTGATCTCGTCAGGCTTGGGCAGGCTTTCCTGACCACTGTTGTCGCCGTCTTCCTGGACTTCCTCGCGGATGATGTCATTGCACAGATCCACGCACTCATCACAGATGAAGACCGACGGGCCCGCGATCAGCTTGCGGACTTCGTGCTGGCTCTTGCCACAGAACGAGCAGTACAGCAGCTTGCCGTCGTCGCTCTTTCCGGTGTTATCGGTCATCGAATCGCCTCTGAACCTGATTTAACTTTGAAGATGCAGGGAGAACCCGCTTTTTTCAAGCCCGGAAGCTCCGGGAAGGTGTCCCCGGAGCCGTTCCGGAGCCTCAGCGCCGATGGACCACCTGGTCAATCAGACCGTATTCCCGTGCCTGCTCCGCGGACATGAAGTTGTCGCGGTCGGTGTCGCGCTCCAGCACTTCCAGCGGCTGGCCGGTGTGTCTGGCCAGTAGTTCATTGAGCTGGGACTTGATCTTGAGGATTTCCCGGGCGTGGATCTCAATATCGGAAGCCTGTCCCTGGAAGCCGCCCAGCGGCTGGTGGATCATCACCCGGGAGTGCGGCAACGCCAGACGCTTGCCTTCGGCGCCAGCCGCGAGCAGGAACGCGCCCATGCTGGCCGCCTGGCCCACGCACATGGTGGACACTTCCGGCTTGATGAACTGCATGGTGTCGTAAATGGACATCCCCGCGGTTACCGAGCCTCCGGGGCTGTTGATATACAGATGGATATCCTTGTCCGGGTTCTCGGACTCAAGAAACAGCATCTGCGCCACGATCAGGTTGGCCATGTAGTCTTCCACCTGGCCAATCAGGAATATCACCCTCTCCTTGAGCAGTCGGGAGTAAATATCGAACTGCCGCTCGCCCCGGGAGGTTTGCTCCACCACGATCGGCACCAGCCCGGTGGCGGTGGGGTCGGCCATCAGCGTTTTCATCTCCGGGGTCAGGGAGGTAATCCGGCTCAGATCGATCATCTAGCGTTTCCTTTGTCTACGGGATCATGGGCAACGTGCCCGGCTTGATACCGCGGGTGTTGGGGCGGCGCCCTCGAATCACAAGGGCATGCCCGTTTTTTCCGATACTATGACGCCCTTCGGCAGGGCGTCCACAAAGGCGGGGCCAGAAGTGGGTTAACTGCGCAAAACTTGGTCAAAACGGTTACTTTCACAGCAAAACGGGGCCAAAAGGCCCCGCTCTTCGTAGGTCTATTCGGCTCAGGCCGTTTCGTCGGCCTGCTCCGGCTGGCGTGGCTTCACCGCCTCCTGGTAGGACATGCTCTTCTCTTCGACCTTGGCCCCGTCCAGCACCAGATCCACCACCTGATCCTCGAGCACCGCGCCCTCAATCTGCTGCAGTTGCTGCGGGTTATTGTAAACCCAGTTAATCAGTTCCTGCGGCTGCTCGTATTGAGCGGCGATGTCTTCCACCCGGGCCTTGACACGGTCGGCGTCCGGTTTCAGGTCATTCTTCTCGAGAATCGCGCGCACCACCAGACCCAGACGAACGGAGCGTTCGGCCTGGTCGCGGAACAGCTCTTCAGGCAGCATGGAGGCATCGAACTGCTGGCCGCCGCCAAACTGCTGCACCATCTGCTGGCGCATGCGATCGATTTCCTGTTTGATCAGTGCCGCCGGCAGATCGAACTCATGCAGTTTGGCCAGGCCGTCCATGGTTTGCTCTTTGACCTTGCCGGACACCGCGTTTTTCAGTTCGCGTTCCATGTTGTTGCGAACCTCGGCCTTGAACGTATCGAGTTCACCGTCCTCGACACCGAACGCCTTCATGAACTCGGCATCCACTTCCGGCAGGGTCTTGGCTTCCACCTTGTTGACCTTGATCTGGAACACCACCGCCTGACCTTTCAGTTCCTCGGAGTGGTACTCCTCCGGAAAGGTCACGTCGATGTCCTTCTCTTCACCGGCTTTCATGCCGACAATGCCGTCCTCGAAGCCGGGGATCATGCTGCCGGAGCCCAGTTCCAGGTTCTGACCTTCGGCGCTGCCGCCCTCGAAGGCTTCGCCATCCTTCAGGCCTTTATAGTCGATGTTGACACGATCGCCCTGCTCGGCGGCGCGGTCCACTTCAGCGAAGTCGGAGCGCTGGGTGCGCAGGGTTTCAATCATTTCGTCTACGTCGGCGTCGGTGATTTCCGCCACCGGCTTTTCCACCTCGATGGTGGACAGATCGGCCAGTTCCACTTCCGGGAACACCTCGAAGGTGGCCACGAACTCCAGGTCCTGACCGCCTTCGTTACGAGTGGCTTCGAAGCCCGGCAGACCGGCGGGTTGCAGGTTCTCCTTCTCGACCGCTTCCAGGAAGGACTCGCGCATCACGTCGGCCAGCACTTCGTTGCGCACGGCGGCGCCAAAACGACGCTTTACTTCACGCAGCGGCACCTTGCCGGGGCGGAAACCGTCCAGACGGATGTTTTTCTGCGCTTCGCGCAGCTTGTTTTCCACCGCCTGATCCACCTTATCCGCGGGGACACCGACGGTCATGCGCCGTTCCAGACCTGAAGTCGTTTCTACAGAAACCTGCATAACATCCTCTATTTAAAAGACTTTTCAAATCCCGCGGCCCCCGATGCACGGACGGACCCCGTATGAAGGGCGCAAATTATAATCAATGGCAGCCGCCCTGCCTACGCCCATGAGACGCCAGACGCCAGACGCCAGACGCCAGAGATGCAAAACATGATGCAAAACCAGACCTAACGCTCTGGCAAGCACTAAAACGCTTATCTGTATCCGCAATGTTCGAAGATGCGATGTTCTAAAGCGTCCGGCGTTGGGCGTCCAGCGTCTGGCCCCAACAAAAAAGCCCCCGGGTTTCCACCCGGAGGCTCCATGTATGGGGTGACTGATGGGATTTGAACCCACGACCACCGGAGTCACAATCCGGGGCTCTACCAGCTGAGCTACAGTCACCATAAATCACTTGAGCCGCCAGCGATGGCACGCCTGGCAGGGCTCGAACCTGCAACCTACGGCTTAGAAGGCCGTTGCTCTATCCAATTGAGCTACAGGCGCTTAACTATCTTTCAACCTTGCGACCTCTCAACCTTCGCTGAGTTGGTCGGGGTGGAGGGATTCGAACCCCCGACATCCTGCTCCCAAAGCAGGCGCGCTACCAGGCTGCGCTACACCCCGCCGAGCAGGTCGAGCGAGGCGGCATAATACTCGCCGCCCCCGGGAGCGTCAACGCCGCGAACCCGCTATCCGACCTGTTCGCTGGAATTATAAACAACCGGAGGAGAAAAGTGCCGTGCCTCTGTTTTTGTGGCCACCATCCATGGCGGCCATCCTCCGGACCATTGCTATCGCAACGTCAAAAATCGCTCCCGGCGATTAGTGTCCCACAATCCGCTGACACGCAACACGCCGGCACGCCAAAC
>NZ_AQPF01000023.1:0-61507 GCF_009846745.1 Alcanivorax xiamenensis
CGCGAGGGCGGAGCGGCTAGCGCGCTTGGCGCGCCGGCAGTCGAAGTACGCCTGCGCCAGCTCCTCGAAAGAAAAATCAGCAGGGCCTTGCGCAGGTTTCAGATCTGCGGACGGCGCGAGCGCGGAACGCGTTGTTCTTGTGGTCGTTGTTCTGGTTGCCATTGGCAAAGTCCTGGTTCCAGGCGTTGTTGGCGGAGTACTGCGCCGAGTCGTTCTATCTACGTCGCCCCACCGAAGGCGCGGGCCGATCAGTGGGGTAACTGCGCGAGACCTGCCGGGCTTGGCCCGGCGGTTTCCCTGGTGCGCGTGGCGGTGGCCGGTGGCCAGCGGAACGACCAGATTCAAAAATCGCACGGGTATGGCCGCCTTGACGGTCATACAGCAGGCGACGCTGCGGCACTGTGACGCTTCCATCCCGTCGCCTGTCGCCCGACCTTGTCGGTGATCTCGACAGCGGCGGCGTATTGCTTGGTGCTGATGAACCGCTTATCCCGGCAGAGCCGGAGCAGCAGCTCCACCACCTGCAGGCGTTCGAGCAGGTCCTCGATGTGGGGTACCTTGTTGCGGGCGGTATTGGCCCTGAAGATCAGGACCAATATCTCCACGCACTCATCGCGGACCTTCTCACCGAACAGGCGCTTGTAATCCCGGGGTATATTCCGGGTTACCTCGGTGGCCACCGACAGCAGCTCATAGCTCAGGCGGTAGATGGGAAGTTCACTGTGCAAGGCCATGCTGAAAAAACTCGCGAAGCGCGCTGCGCGCGCTGTTAATGGTTAAAGGGTTGAAGTGCTAATGAATCTGCGGACGGCGCGAGCGCGGAACGCGAGGTCCTTGTGGTCGTCGTCCTGGTAGCCATAGGCAAAGTCCTGGCCCCAGGCGTAGTAGGCGGAGTACTGCGTGCTGGACCAGTAGTAGCCGCTCTTTTGGAACAGCTCCGGGACCGTGGCGTAGCACAGCGCGTACTCGCGGCGGGCGGCCAGGTACCAGTCTCTGAATCCATTGCGCCGGGTGCCGGCTGCCCAAACGGCGGCGGCAGGGTCATTCTCGGAAGCGCACAGGGCGTTGGTGTTGGCCAACCCATCCCATTCGCTGTCAGCGCCTGGTACCTGCTCACCAGCCTCGCCCCACTTGATCTCCTCGATCTCTGCGTCGGGGCCAGTGGCGACGATCAGGTGATAGTCAGGGTGGCCGTCGGAGCCGCGCATGAGGCCGGCATAGATCCCGCCTTGCTCTGGCCATTCACTACCGATGGGCGGTATTCCTGCCGGTGCGTCATTGGCATGGCCGGGCAGGGTGGCCAGCCAGTTGCTGATGATGGTGGCCGGGGGCAGCAACACTTCTGCGCCGGCGTGCGGAACGCGGATCAGGGCGTCATTCTGATTGGCGGTGTTCATATCGATCTCCCAAAAAATTGGCGCGAAGGGCGCTTCGCGCCCTGTTAAAGGGTTGAATGGATCAATTGATAAGGAATCTGCGGACGGCGCGAGCGCGGAACGCGCGGAACTTGTGGCCGTATGCCTGGCCGCCAACGGCAAAGTCCTGGAGCCAGGCGTGGTAGGCGGAGGACTGCGTACTGGCCCAGTAAACCGCAGCTCGCAACGCATCGGGCGAGCCCTCGCGGAGCGCCGCCACGTTGGTTTGGGCGGGCTCTTCCTTGGTGTATGGGTAGCCAGCGGGCACGCTGCTCGCGTTGTCGCCATCACGGAACGAAACAAAATTCGGGCGTGCCGTTGGTTTCAGGTTCCGGTACATCAGCTCCAGTTCGTCGCGAGCGCCCAGGTACCAATCGGCATAGCCGTTGATTTCCAGCGCCAGGATTCGCTGGGCCAGATCACTGCCGGACTCGGCCATGGCCTGAGTGTTGGCCATGCCGTCGAAACAGCTGGTGGCTCCTTCAATCAGTTGGCCTGATTCGCCCCATGGGCTGTCGTCGAGATCACCAGCGGCGGGTGACATCACCAGGCCATGCAGGCCGGTGGGCAGTTGGATGATGCCAGAGAAAAAACCGCCTTCGATGGCCATGCCGATCACCAGGTCGGTTGCTGTGAAGCTCTGTGCGGTGTTCATGGGTTGACTCCCCTTCTGCAAGACAGTTGCCCGGCCTGGGGCCGGGCGGTGGTGGTTACTTGAGGTTCAGGGTGCCGATGGTGACCGGCACAGAACCGTCGATGGCGCCTTTCAGGATCCCGGCGAACTCGTCGGCCATATCCTCCTGCTGCTGTTCGAGCTGGATGATGCGCAGGCGGAAGGCCGGGTTGTCGTTACCTGTGAGCAGGCCAACGCGGACCATAAAGGTGCGCTCCTCCAGCTCGTGGTAAGGGATGCAGGTGAACTCGAGGAAGGCGGGCAGGGGGCGTTGTTCGCTATCCGCGTCGATCTGTTCCAGTCCTGAGCGCGTGGAGCTGTAATTGCTCTCTACGCTGTCCCGTTGGCTGGTGGCCTTGATCGTGACATGGCGGATATTGGCGATGGCCTGAGTGATCGGCAGAGTGGTTTCCAGATCCCGGCGTGCGGCGAGATGAGGCAGCCAGTCTTCCATCCACTCCGCCAGGGCTTTCTGGCTGAGCGTGGACTCGTTGAGTGCCAGCAGAGCGCTGTAGGCGGCCGTCTTTTTCAGGCTGAGCACGGCGGAGTGGTCGCCGTGGTGGGCGACGTGCGGGTTGCCCAGGTCCATGACGGCCTGCGCCTGCATCCGCTCACTGTCTACATAACAGCCGGCGGCCACGTCCTCCCGGACGTTGTCGTGGCAGTAGTTTGCGAACGCGGTGATCGATTCCGTTTTGAAGGTGCCTCGGAACCGGCGACGGAGATCGAAGTAGGGTTCCAGGTCCACGATCTTGGCGGACTCGGGCACCGCCATGACACACCGGTCCAGGTCGATCAGCTGCTTATTGATGGTCTGGATCGCGGCGTCGTCAGCGATGTGGACGATAGTTTCCTTTTCCATGGTGGCCTCTAGGTTGCCAGTGGGGTTGCGGCTTCGGGTTGCCGGGGGTGGGCTCAGAAGTGGTTCTGGCCTTCCTTGAGCATGTCCATCTGAGTTTCTGGGGCGATGGACATACGCCCGCCGCGGCTGACGTGCATCAGCGTGGCGGTGGTGTCTTCCTCGGTGGAGTGCCCGCGCCGGGTGGGGCGTTTGTACGCCAGCTTGTGGTCGATGCTGACTTGGTTGGATTCGCCGACCCGTTGCACGGTGAACGTCAGGGCGACGGAGCCCTTCTTGCCTTTGTCGCCGTTATCGACGGTCCCGGCGGCCACTTCGCACAAGGCGTGAGCGACCTTCGACATGAACGCGCCAGCGTCGAGTTCGTTCAGGAACTCATTCGGGTCGAACTTGGTTTGTGGTGACATGGTGGTCTCCCCTTTCGGTTGGGTGGTGGTGAAATGGATTGCGGTGAGCGTGATGAGCAGTGCCAGCCCGGCGGCGGCCATCAGCCAGAGCAGCGGGCGGTCGTTGCCCGGCGGCTGCTCAGACGGCAGAGGTAGCTGCAGAACGCGGTCATAGCGGCGTGACGGACGCAGCACCGCTTTGCCTCCTCGATGTCGTCGGTGTAGAGCAGGGCGTTGTGCACTTGCTCCTGCCATGGTGCTTCCCTGCTGAACGGTGGTTTCGGTGGCCACGCGGCGAACCGGGGCGATCCCTGTACATACGCGACGGACACCCGGTAGCTGCCGTTGATCAGGTGCCATGGGTCTTGAGTTATCCATGCCATATCGCTCCCTACGCGGCTTTGTTATGGATCCGGCTGAACAGCTCGGTCATGCCGGATTCGGTGATTTCGATTCGGGTGCACCAGCGCCAGCCGACGGCAGGGTGCTGGTACTGGAACTGCTCTTCATGCAGCCAGCCCTGGCGCACCCAGAGCGGGTTGGCGCGCTTGTCTTCGGTGATCGC
Organism: Alcanivorax xiamenensis; assembly: GCF_009846745.1. Lineage (NCBI taxonomy): Bacteria > Pseudomonadati > Pseudomonadota > Gammaproteobacteria > Oceanospirillales > Alcanivoracaceae > Alcanivorax > Alcanivorax xiamenensis. The sequence goes on from NZ_AQPF01000023.1 coordinate 3,899, forward strand.
GCCGAGGTGGCGTAGCTGCGTGCGAAGCAGGGCTTTGGTCAGGCCCAACCGGCGGGCAGCAACGGACATTCGATACGTGCGCTGGCGCTTCATGGTCAGATCCTCAGAGGTTCGCGGTCGGCGTAGCGGCCAGGAGGGGCTGTCAGCCACCACTGGTCGCCGTCGGGATCGTCGGGGGCCGGTTTGAACTGGCGATACTGGATGACCGCCTTGATCGGCCAGCGTCCGGGTTCCGTGTCATAAAACCCCCACTCGAACTTCCAGGGGCCATGGCCGAACAGTGTCCAGGTCTCCTGCCGAATCTGGACGATGCGGTGCACGTCGGTGCGGGGGATCCGATTCCACCAGCTGACAACCCGGTCGCCACCCATGAGCCAGAGCCGCCGGATCTGAACGGCGCGTTCTTCGCGGTAGTAACCGGCCAGGACAATGGCCACGGCGGACTGCCATGGGTGATCGTGCAGGTGCCGCTCTGAGTCATTCCGGACGAACCGGTGCAGATACCAGTGGCGGCCGAAGCGGTGGCCCAGGTAATACCGTTCCAAATAGGGCCCGGACGGCAGCGGGATCAGGCGGCAGGGCAGGCGGCCAGAGAACCGGAACAGGGTGCGCACGATGAGACGGCTGATCAGATTCATTGCGTGTACTCCATGCTGCCGGTGTCACACCAATGAATCTTCTCCATCTGCAAGTTGTTCTCGCTCTCCAACCAGCGCTGGTGGTGGTGCTCTGCCAGGTCGAGCAGTTCACCGAGGGTGTAGTCCTCGATGGCGGTACCCTGCAAGGCGAGGGCGTCCGCGAATGATTTCTGCCAGCGCCCGTTGCATTCGCCGAGCGGTAGGACCTGCTCTATTCGGCAGAGTGTGTTGATCACGTGCTGGGCGCGGCCTGTGATGGTGGCCGGATCTGGATTAGGGAAAATCATTGTTGATCCTCCGCTTGAGCGCGGCGGCAACGGCGCAAATACCCGTCGGCCAGTTCATTGAGGCGCTGTCGTGCCCGGAGACCATCCTGGGTGTCCGGCAGGCGCTGGGTGTAACGCGTCAGCAGGCGTCCAGATTCTCGGTAGGCCTCACGGATGTCCCGCTGAGGGCGGGCTCGCTGGAAGGCACGCTGAGCGTTGTGGAGCAGGGCCGTGGTCGGGTTCATCACGCCGCTCCCGGGCCCATCCAGGGGCTCAGTTGGTCTTCCACTGGGCTGGCGGGCTTGCGGGTCGGCCAGGCGGCCTTGCGCGTGAGGTACGCGGCGCCGCGCTGCGGCAGCACGGCGATCATGCCGGTGTGGCGCTGAATCGCGCGGATCTGATCCGCCGATGCCTGGGTGGGGTGGATGTAGATTGTGGCCATGGTTGCCTCACTGCTATGTCCTTTCGGTACAGAATATGTACCAAAAGTACATTCAGTCAAGAACCAAAAGTACATATTTTGGGCAATGTTGTGACTATATGGTCACGAAAAGTGGAGAGGGCGGTTGGTTTAGAGCTTCCAGTTACATTCTTTGGCTATTTTCGAGATAGGCTCTTCGAGCCCCCTTGTATCGAAGACAGCCATGACGGGGTCAGCATTATATGGCGTGGTTTGCAGTAGCAGTTTATCGGCGGCTGCAATTTCTCTGAGTAGGGGGATTGCTTTCCTGGAAAATGTTGAAGTTTTATCTGTTGAAATGTCCCACGTTTCCTTTCTGGCCTTTGCTTCACCTACTCGAACTGTCACGCGTTTCCATTCCTGATAAATACTGCTGGAGTCATCGCCAAGATAGTCATGCCATTTCACATACAGTTCGGTCTTGTTGGATTTGCATCTGGCAACAAGGTCATAAGTGCCGCGATAGTTCCTGCCTTTAATCGGGTTTACTATCATTATTGGTAGATTGGTATCATCGATCGGATTTGTGGTGACCCTGAAGGCCCAGTGTTTCTTCTCTGCGATATGTGGTTGGTTTCCGGCTTGCGCTGTGGTGCGTTTATGATCCTGTATTCCATTCGCAATGATGCCGTAAATGAAAAAGGCGCCGAAAATTATGACGATGATTTTTGCCACCCCAACTTTGCCGCGCGCCACTTCTTTGGGGGCACCGCAGTGCGGGCAGGACTTTGCGGAAGGGCTTATTTCATTCCCGCATTCTTTGCATTTTATAAGTGCCATATAGAGCATCCCCCAGTGAGAAAAAACTAGGCAAGTTTCATCTTTGCTGTCGTCACAGTCCCAACAATTCGGCAGTTACCATTTATATGGATTGTTTTGTAATCCGGGTTGAGTGGTTTCAAGTATTTATTGGGCCCATCAAGCACCAATTTTTTGAACGTTGCTTCGTTCTCGTCAGTTAGTTTCGCGACGACAAGGCTGCCATTATGAGCTGGAACGCTCGGTTCGACCAGGATCAGGAATCCATCCGGTATGCTGAGGCCGGAAGGAGCGGTCATGGAATCACCTTTGACGACAAGCCAGAAAGCATATGGACAGGTGTTTGGTGGCACTGGTTCCCATTTTTCAGCGTATCCGGGCGCGTATAGGTCCACGGCCTCTGTCCAGCTTCCTGCTTGTACGCTGCTTATAACTGGCGCCATTCGTGACTCGGAGGGTTCTGGTGCAGGGATCACGTTTCCTACACCATATTCGGTGGCCGCCTCGCGGATCTCCATTGTCGATCCGGGATACATTGAGCCTTTACCGAACTGTAGCCATTCTGCGCGTACTTGAAGAGCTGCTGCCAGGACCTCCATTTTTTCCTGTCTTGGAATGGCTTCACCGTTCAGCCATTTGCTGGCAGCTTTCGGTGTCGCCTCTGCAATCCTTGCCAGTTGCGCGCCGAGGCCCCGCTCAGACCAGCCAGCAGCGGCGGTTGCCTTGCGGAGCCGTCTTGAGAAGTCTTGTCGTAGATCGTCTATATGAACCATCGGTTCATTATCTTTACTCTTGATTGTACTTTCAGTACCGATGTAGCATGTACCGAAAGTACATATTGGGACGTTAGACATGCCTTCACTCAAATCTGTGATCGACGACGCTGGTGGTGTTGCTAGCGTCTCCAGGTTGCTGGGTATCAGTCCAAGGGCCATTTACAAGTGGCTGGAGGCTGGATCTTTGCCCCGAACCGAGTATTCAGGCGAGACCGACTATGCCCAGAAGTTAGCGCGGTTGGACGCCGTCGAGCATTCGGCATCAGAGATTCTGGAGCTATGCCGTCCAAGTTCTAGAGACGCCGCTGCCTGACATGAACCCATCTTCCCCGAGCCCCGCTGAAAGGGCACGCAAGTACGTCGCAGCCACCTTGCGGGCGATTACGTCCATGGGCCAGCGACCCCTTGCGGATGCCCTGGAGATCTCCGAGGCGACGGTGTCCCGCCACATCAGCGAGGGCCACTTCGAGCGCGCCATGCGGATCGTGGCGGAAGCGGGGTTCAAGGTGGTGCCGGATGAAATGCGGTGCTTCAACCCGAAGGACGTGGAAGTGCTGTTGCACGGCCACCGCCGCTGGACTGAACACCTGCAGAGCGTCGATCAGCTTTGGCAGGACGAGTAGGGGAGAGTACTCATGAGTGAGCGAAATGGGTCAGGCAAGACAGCATCGGTGCGGATAAGCCTCGATCTTGCCCTGATTGATGAAATGGTTGATCTGCTACTTCGGCTTGAAGCGGTCCCCGAATGTCCGACTGAGGAGCTCTTTCGCCTGCTGGTTGGCATGCTCGACGAGGGCAGCCTTGGTTCGAGACTCACCGCAACCCGTGCAGGTGATGATGGAGTTGTCCTCCATTTCGTCGGGGTATTCGAACTCTATGCCGCCGCACTCCGGGCACTTGATCGTCATTTTCGTCATTGCGGAATCCTCGGTGCTGTTTGATCGCACATCCAGCATACCGGGAATCGCGCCACCTGCGCAGTGGTGGGGGTGACGGGCTGCCGTCGCCTATTGGTCAGAGTGGGAGATAAAAGATGAACTTTCTTGAGCCTCCAAAGTGGGTCTTTCCTGGTACTTTGATTATCACCCCGCTTTTGATGGCAGGGTCTGTTTTCAGCCCGGCGGAAGTTGTAGGGGATATCTGCGCTATTGTGCTCTTTGTTTATAGCGCTGCGGTTCTTGCCAGGGTTTTCTGGGCGTTTTCTGGGCTTCGAGACCGGCGGAAATGGCAGGGGCGGGGCCACATGCCCCCCAAAGCGGCGCCCCCTGAGCCGCCGGCGCAGTACATGTCTGGCAATGGCAGTCGGCCGCCGCATCGCAATCCAACACGGCCGCCAGACCAATCCAACACGGAACTCACCATCCGCGTTGATTCGTCTCGGGGGGTGCTGAAAAAACTGGAAGCGGTGCTTTCAGAGATCTATCAGGAAACTGGTGTTCAGGTGCACCACCTGGATGTCAGTTGGGCTGACATATCGACTGTCGGTCGCCCAGGCCAAGCAATGATCAGTGACGTGGCTGGCCAGATGAGTGTCGGCGGTGAGCTTCAACCCATGACATCGGGGGATTCATGATGCTATGGCTGACGATTCTCTGCGTGGTCCTATGGTTTCTGCTGGGTGAGTCCACCCGGGCGCTGTTGCTGGCTGGTGAGCGGCTATACAGGCCGGGTAAAGAGGCCGTATGCCATAAGATCCCACGGATAGTTTATTGGATCGTGGCCCCTTTTCTTATGTTGTGGATGTTGGGAGGGGCGGTGAATGGCCGGAGTTGAGCAGGTTTTATGGTGTTCCCCCGCCGCCTTGGTGTCTGTTTTTTGGTCGAAACAGGGCTGTTACAGGCGGGGGAGTGCCACCCATTTGCTGAGATCAGGCAACGATTTTGGCGAGCTTCCCGAGCACGCTGACTTTTGCTCTGTAATCAGAGAATTGCTTTTTTCCGTATCCCATCTCCAGGAGGACCTCGTTGTGGACCAGATTTCGCAGACATTCGATGTCCGCGAGCTCTCCTTTCTCCTGAAGCCTACTGATCTCGCTTTCGATTTCATCCGGGGTCAGCTTCTTGCGTTCTCGAAACAGATGCAGGTAATTGCCTCTAATGCTGCTTGCAATGGCGGCCTTCTCCGCCGGTTTCAGAACAATGTCCATAATGATAGCGACAGCAATGATCAAGCCGGCGGAGCTGGCGAGATCGGGGGACTTTTTAAAGAAGGCGGCGATGCCCGCGAAGGCACCAGCCAATTGGATGGCGTAAAGCGCGCCGTGCAGCCTCCGAAATATCCGGGCATAGCGTTCGTTGTAACGGCGGCCCCAGCGAACTCGAAACTCGATTTCATGTGCCTTTTCTTGATCCATTGTTGGGTTTCCTGTCAGGCGGTTCAGGCGGCGGAGCTTTGGGCGGTACTTGGGTGCGGCCGCCATCATGTGGGATCGGTATGTCGTGCGGGTGGTGCATGCTGTTCACTCCTCGGCGTGATGTTTTTTTGGTCGAAACGTGATCAGTTTAGCAGCATTTTGGGCATAGCCAACTGGGGCGGGGCATCATATGTATGAGTCCGTGTCTCTCTCCGACGCTGAAGACCTGCTCCGCTTTATCAGCCCGGATCTGGACCGTGATGAGTGGTTCTCGGTGGCGGGTGCGCTCAAGACCGAGTTCGGTGACGCCGGGCAAACGCCATTCGATAGTTGGAGCCAGGGCGGCCGAAGCTACGACAAGGGCGCCTGTGCCAGCACCTGGCGCAGTGCCAAGCCGGGCCATTACACCATCGGTACCCTGGTCAAGATGGCGAAGGAAGGCGGTTGGCAGCCACCTGGTCGTGAAGCGCTGTCACCGGCGGATCTGAAGCGTCTTCGAGCGGAACAGGAAGAGCGTCGGCGGCAGAGACAGGCAGAGATTGAGGCGGATGAGGCCAAGCGAAATCGTCTACAAGTGGCTGTCTCTGAAGCCTGCACCACCATTTGGAACGAACATACCCGGGGTTTGGGTAGCTCACCGTATCTCGGCAAGAAGGGCGTCGGCGCCCATGGTATCCGGTTTTTCTCCCGCTCGTTGTTGCTGGTGATCGATGACCAGACGGAAACCGTGCGCATCCTCACTGGCGCTGACGTGAAGCGCTTCTTCGCAGACCTGCCCAAGCCTCGGCCGGATCATCTCTCCTTTCTCAAATTTGGCCCGGGTGCCGTGGCGGTGCCCATGCGGGACGTGGAAGGCCGGATCTGGGCCATTCAAACGATCAACCATCAAGGCACCAAGCTGTTCCCGAAGTACGCCCGGAAAAAGGGTTCTTTCCATGTGCTGGGCGATCTGGATGGCGCCCAGCTGGTGGGATTCGCTGAAGGCTATGCGACCGCCGCGACCTGCTTCGAAGTGGGGACCGGGTGGCCGGTGGTTGTGTGTTTCGATAAGGGCAACATGGTCAGTGTTGCTGAATCCCTGCTCCCCGGTCGGGAGGGGGTGACACCGATTTGGTTGGCGGATAACGATCCGCCGGATGAAAAGACCGGTAAGCCGGCGGGCTTGACCGCCGCGCAGAAATGCCAGTCCCGCTTCGGTGGGGCGATCCTGATGCCAAGGTTTCCTGGGGAGGCGGCCTGATGTATGGCGATTGGAATGACCTGGCGGCGAAGCATGGCCGCGAGGAAGCACAACGACAGCTTGAGCAAGGGCTGAAGGCGGCCAATGATGAAGCCTCTCCCACGCCCACTCCAGAAAAGCGCGGTCACGCGCGCGGGGGCGTGGGGGGCGGTGGTACCCGCTGGACCAAAACAGCACTGGTAGAGCACTGCCTGCTGGTCTACGGCTCGGACATGGTGTGGGACGCCCGCAACCAGATTTACATGCGCTTGTCGCACTTGCGTCACGCCGTCGGGCGGGAACTGTTCAAAGCCTGGGAAGAGAGCCCGAGCCGCAAGATCGTTTACGGTCTCAAGTTCGAGCCCGGGCAGGATCTGGGGCCAGAGTGGGTGAACCTATGGAAAGGTTTTGCCATCGAACCGAACCCGAAAGGGGAGACCGGATGCCAGCGCATTTTGGAGCACTTCTGGCGGCTGTGTGGTCATCGGCAGGAAATGTATGACTGGCTCATGCGGTGGATCGCTTACCCGCTGCAAAGGCCCGGAGCGAAGATGGACAGTAGCGTGGTCATGTTCGGGCCTGAAGGGCCGGGCAAGAGCGCCGTCTGGGAAAACGTGGTGATGCCGATCTACGGTGACGCGGCCACCACCATCGGCCAGTCGCAGTTGGAAAGCCAGTTCACTGGGTGGCAGGCCGGCAAGTGTTTCGCGTTGGCGGAAGAAGTGGTCAGCCGCGCGGAAAAGAGCCACTACAAGGGCCAGCTCAAGCACCTGGTCACGGGTAAGACCGTGCGGATCAACGAGAAGCACGCCCCGGAGCGGGTGGAGTCCAACCATCTGAATATCGTGTTTCTCTCCAACGAAACCGTGCCGCTGCTGCTGGACCAGGGCGATCGCCGTTACATGGTGCTCTACGCGGACAACGTGCCGGACGGGGCCTATTTCCAGGCGCTGTTTTCGGAGATCAACGATGAAGGGCCCGGGTGTTTTTTCCATTACCTGCTGCATCTGGAGCTGGGTGATTTCGGGACCTGGACCAAGCCACCGTTGAATGAGGAAAAGGACACGCTGGTGGAGATGGGCATGAGCACCGCGCTGTTCTTCCACAAGCAGTGGATGGAAGGCGAGCTTGGACTTCCCTATGGCGCGGCGGCGTCTTCGGACCTGTGGGCGGTGTTCGTGCGCTGGTGCGAGCGTAACAACGAATACAAGCGCCGGCAGCGCGATCTGGCGGCGGATCTGAAGCGGGTCATGAAGGCGGAGCGTCGAGATGTGGCATTGCCCAAGCCGGCGAGTCAACGCAAGACCGTGCGCCTGTGGGTGCCCCCGGAAGTCTATAAGCGACGAGATATGCCGGACTACGTGGACCTGCTAGGTGAGCAGGCAAGGGCGTTTCGGGAGGAAGCGTTGGGTGAATGGATCAGTGACAGGGCGGAATCGTGATGGTCATCCGACACCTAGACACCTGCGCCGACGTTTGTCCGACATCTGCAAGCCACGGAATGAATGGGCTAGACGCCTAGACGGATAAAACCGGGCCTCGTGCGCAAGCGCGGGCGCACAGGTGCGTATGCGTACCCATATTTATGTGTCTAGGCGTCTAGGTGTCTAGAAAGTGTTTAAAGGGTAGGTAAATCAAAGAGTTGCGGCTAGACACCTAAACCGACACCTAAATTTCAGGTGTCTAGCGGTTTTGTTCCACGGGTAACAACGGTGATGTGGTAAGGGGAGAATCATGCATCCGATTCGAATGATGGGCCGGTTGAACGTTCGCGGGCAGAGCTATGCGATGCCGGGGAGTGGCCACGGTGACACGGTGCCCTTTGAGTCCCTGGTGGCCGGTGCGCTCGGTATGGGGCGGTTGCATCGCGGTGCTGAGCTGGTGGGCTTGGTGATCTATGCCCGGCACCATGATGTGGCTCGGGAACTGGTGACGCGCTTGGCAGCAGCGGGCTCGGCGCTGTTCGAGCGCAAGGGCTGGAAGACAGTGTATTGCTACGGCATCGCTGAGATGCTGGTGTTTGAGTTGCTGTGGCCCCGACGATGTGTTGATTGCAAGGGCGATGGTGAGTATTCCGTGCGCTATACGGCATTGGGTGAGCAGTCTGTTTCGCGCAAGAAAGCGCATCGTTGCCAGCGCTGTAACGGGACAGGGCGCGGCGATCTAAGCCAGCGCGAGCAGGCGCGGGTGTCTGGGATTGAGCAGAGTCGGTTTATCAGAACTTGGGCACCGCGAGCTCATGAAATGCGTCTGATGATGCTGGGTTGGGAGGAGGATTGTCTGCGGCATCTGGTTCGCCACTTCGATTTTTCTGCTGAGGCTGGGTAGATAGGTGTTGACGACCGCATCATTTTGAGGGTACTTTTTCCCAAGCTGGACAAAACCCGCCCGATGGAAATTGAGTGGGTTTTTTTGTGCCCGTTCGGCACGTCCGGTCATCTCCCCAGGCCCGCTTCGAGCGGGCTTTTTATTTTCACGGCTCGCTTCGGCGGGCCGTTTTTGTTTCTGAACGGGTGGGGCGCTATGCAGGACGATCCAGGGCTTTGGGCGCAAGTAATGCAAGCCGGTGGAGACCTGGCTCGCCACGCGTGGGCCATGGCCATGGGATCGCTGGGCGCCATGCTGGGTTTCATCTACCGACACTACCAACGCAACAGTGAGGGCGAAGACGTGCGTCCGATTAACTGGTTGGCAATGGCCCTGGAAGGCATTACCTGCGGGTTCATCGCGGTGACCGTGAGTTACGGTCTGGAAGCGATGGGGGCGCCGGTGAGCATGGGCAACTTCATCGGTGGTTCGCTGGGCTTCGTCGGCACCAAGGCGGCGAGCGAGTGGGCCATCATGTTCGCGAAGCGCCGGACGGGCGGCTGATGTTCACGTTCAGCGCCCGATCTGAACGCAACCTGCAAGGTGTTCATGCTGATTTGGTGGCTGTTGCGAGGAGGGCGTTGGAATTGACCACGGTGGACTTCGGTGTCACCGAGGGGCTGCGTTCCCAGGAACGGCAGCGGGCATTGGTAGCAGCGGGTAAGAGCCAGACGCTGAACAGCCGGCACTTCACCGGCCATGCGGTCGATGTCATGGCCTACACCAATGGTCACGGCACGTGGGAATGGCGGTATTACGAACAGATCAATACAGCTTTCCAGGCAGCCGCTCAGGAACTCGGTGTGGACGTTGAGTGGGGCGGTCATTGGCGTACCTTGCGTGATGGTGCCCACTTCCAGCTTTCTTGGCAGGCCTATCCGTGAGCTCCTGGCTGATTCGTGCGTTGGTAATCGTTGGTATTTTGGGTGCGGTGTTTGGACTGGGCTGGGAGCTCGGTCGATCCCAGAAAGGCGAGCAGTGCGAACAGGACAAGAGGGTTGGCGCCGAGGAGCAGGTCCGTGCGCAAGGCGAGGCGATCAAGAACTCCGATGAACGCGATGCTCGGTCCCGGGAAGTGGAGAGCGAGCATGCCCATCAGGAACAGCAACGCGAGGTAGAGACCCGTGTCATCACCCGTGACGTCATCCGGTATGTGGCTAAGCCTGAGTCTGAGTGCGTTGCTGATGCTGAATGGGTGCGCCTCTACAACGCCAGCAATGGTATGCCCCGCGCCAGCAAAGCCGCCGGAAAGCCTGCTGGTGGCGCCGAGTGAGCCTGAGCGCGTAGAGCCCGGCACGCTAGCTGAGATGCTGCCGGTGATCACTCAGAACAACGCGGTATGTACCGCGACACGGGATCAGCTCAATACGCTGATCCGTTGGCACCGTGCTGTTGGTGCGACTGATGGCCTGTGAGGGCTGTCAGCGGCGCCGGGCATGGCTGAAGAAATGGTCGAGGATTGCGTATGAGCGAGCGCGTGGAATCGTTGGTGGAGCAGCTGCTCCAACGTCTGGATCAGCAGATGGCCCGCAACGATCAACTGGTCAACCATCTGATGCAGATGAACCAGGCTCTGCTGAACGCCCTGGTGCAGGATGATGACGGGCTCGATGATCCGGTGCCTGCCGTGGATCTGGCGGGGCGGCCGCTGTAACCATGCCGGCCCGGCCTGGCCGCTGGTGCGGCAAGTGTCGCACGGTGCATGCCGGTGACTGCCCCGAACGAAACGTTTGGGAAAAGCCACTGCACGTCAAGTCTGGTCGTGGTGGCCGGCCATGGCGGCGGTTGCGCAAGCAAATCTTTGAACGCGATGGCTATCTCTGCCAGGAGTGTCTGCGCCAAGGCGTTCTGACCATCGTCACCGAGCATGGATCCCGTGCTGGTATCTGTGACCACATCGTGGCGCTGTCTGCCGGTGGCAAGGATCACCCATCCAACCTGCAAACCCTCTGCCGGGATTGCAGCGATGCGAAAACCCATAGGGAGGCCCTGGAGGCGAGGGGTGGATCGAAAGTTTGAGCGATTCCCCGAGGACACCCCGCCCCCAGTGCTTTTTTTTTGCGTGAGGAATTGAAAGGAGTTTCACCACGGGGTGGTGATGACGAGACGTTATGGTTGGACGTTACAAGGAATCGGCGATTGCGAAGCACCCAGCGTTTGAGCGCGGGCAAGCTGCATCCGTTGAAAACGTCCAACTGCACAAGGACCGCGCCGCCGAACTGCGGCCACGTTATCTGACCCGCGCCGAGAAACGGGTGTGGGATCGGGTGGCGCCGGAGCTCAGCCGTCTGAACCGACTCCGCCCTCACTACGTGGACTTCATCGCGGAGTACTGCGTGGTGAAGGTGCGCATGGATGAGACGCGCAAGGCGCTGGATGAGAAGGACTGGACCTATGTCACCAGCGGCCGACATGGGATTCAGCACAAGAGCCGCCCCGAGGTCGCTCAGCTGAACGACGATTGGCGCAAGTGGAATTCCCTGGTGGCTCAGTTGGGTCTCTCTCCGGCCACGGAGCTGCGGTTCAACGACCGTCAGGGCTCCCTGTTTGATGATGACGATTTTGACAACCTGTGACGCTCACACGAACAGACGACCACATCGCGGACGTGCACGCGTACTGCGATGCCGTGCTGTCCGGAGAGCGCCCGGCCTGTAAATGGGAGCGACTGGCGGTTGAGCGGTTCCTCCGGGATCTGGATCGCCAGGACACGCCAGGGTTCCCCTACCGGTTCGATGAGGCAAAGGCCTGCCGTCCGATCAACTTTGGCGAGTGCTTCCCGCATGTGAAGGGGCAATGGGCTCGCGCCAGCGGCAAAGCGAACCGGATCCGCTTCGAGCCCTGGCAGAAGTTCGGTCTGGCCAACATCTTCGGCTGGGTGCATGTCGATACCGGCCTGCGGAAGTACCGCCGGGTCTACGATTGTGAGCCCCGCAAGAACGGCAAGTCGATCAAGGCGGCGGTGATAGGTCTGTATCTCCTCACCGAAGACGGTGAGTTCGGAGCCGAGGTCTACTGTGGCGCCACCAGTGAGAAGCAGGCCTGGGAGGTGTTTCGCCCGGCGAAGAAGATGGCGGAAAAGCAGCCGTCCTTCCGTCGCAAGTACGGTGTGACCTCTCACGCGAAGCGCATGGAGTGCGACAACGTCGGCACCAAGCCGCTGCCGGATGGCAGTAAACGCTGGCCGGATGGGAGCCGGTTTGAGCCGGTGATCGGTAAGCCCGGTGACGGTGCGTCGCCGAGCTGCGCCATTCTGGACGAGGTGCACGAACACCCGGACGACACGCTCTACGACACCATGCTGACCGGCATGGGTGCGCGGGAACAGCCGTTGCTGCTGGCCATCACCACCGCCGGTACCAACACCGCCGGACCCTGCTACGCGCTGCAGAAGGAATTGGAGGCGGTGCTGCAGGGCAGCATCGAGAACGAGGAACTGTTCGGTGTCATCTACACGGTTGATGACCCGGAGAACGAATGGCGCACCGAAGAAGGGCTGATCAAGGCCAACCCGAACCTGGGTGTCTCGGTCAGCCGCGAGTTCCTTCTGGCCCGGGTCCGGGACGCGGAGCAAAGCCCGCGCAAGCGCAGCATCGTCCTGACCAAGCATTTCAACGTCTGGGTCACCGGCAAAAACGCCTGGCTCAACATGCTGGACTGGAACCGCCAGGCGGATCCGGCTCTGACCCTGTCCGAGTTCGAAGGCGAAGACGCGAAACTCGGCATCGACCTGTCGGAAACCGACGACTTGACAGCCTCGGTGCTGTGCTTCCGCCGGTATGTGGACGGTCAGGCGCATTACTACTTCCTGGGTCGGTATTACGCCACCGAGGAGAAGGTCAAGGAACACGACCACTACGACGAGTGGGTGCAGGGCGGCCACCTGGTGGAGTGCGACGGCGGAACCATCGATTACCAGGAGGTGGAGGATCACATCCTGGAATCCGCCGAACAGGTCCAGATCGAGCAGTGCTTCTACGATCCGTGCGGTGCCGCGCACCTGGCGCAGCGGCTACAGCAGCACCGTGGCATCGAGGCGGTGAAGGTCGGCCAGACCTACACCAACTTCTCCGCTCCCATGCGGGAGTTTGAACGTCTGCTGAAGGCCGGCCGCATCCACCACGACGGCAACCCCTGCCTGACCTGGATGTTCGGCAACGTCGTGGCGAAGGAAACTGAGGACGGGAAGATGCTGCGGCCCGTCAAGGAAAACCGAGACAACAAGATCGACGGCGCCGTGGCGGCGCTGATGGCCTTCATCGCGGCGCATGAGCCGGACGAGGATGAAGATCTGGACGACTTCCTGCAGGACCCGATTATCGCATGAGCACCACACCGAAGAAGCTCGGTCGCTTCCGCGCTGCCGTGCTCAAACTGATGGGCGTGAACCTGACGGATGAGGCGTTCTGGGAAGCCTGGGCCATGGGCAAGAACACCGCCGGCCAGTTGGTGAACGAAAAGACCGTGCTGGGGCTGTCCGCCGCCTGGGCGTGTTCTCGCCTGATCTCTGAATCTATTGGTTCCTTGCCGCTGCAGCTGTACGAACGCACCGCCAATGGCCGGCGGGTCGCTGCGGGGCACCCGCTCTACCGGATACTGCATTCGAGCCCGAACGCGGATTCCACGGCGACCACGTACTGGGAGTCGAAGTCCGCCGCGTTGCTGCTGCGCGGCAATGGGTTTTCTGAAATGCAGATGATCGGCAACCGGCTGGTCGGGCTGAAGTTCCTGGCGCCGAACCGGTTGGGAGCGTCCAAGAACGTCAATGGCGAGCTGCGGTTTCGGTACACGGAAGAGAATGGACTCCAGCGGGAGATCCCGGAGAGCAAGCTGTTCCACATTCCAGGGTTCTCCCTGGATGGGAAATGGGGCCTCTCGGTGATCGCCTACGGCGCCTCGGTGTTCGGTTCGGCCCTGGCCGCCTCCAACGCCGCGAACAGCACCTTCGAGAAAGGGCTGGCGCCGACGGTCGCCTTTACCTTGGATCGCGTTGTGAAGAAGGAGCAGCGTGAGGAATTCCGGGAAAACTTCGAGAAGATCACCGGCTCAGTCAATGCTGGCAAATCGGCACTACTGGAAGCAGGCATGGATGCCAAGACCATCGGCATTCCGCCGAAGGACGCTCAGTTGCTGGAATCCCGGGCCTTCTCTGTCGAGGAAGTCTGCCGCTGGTTCCTGGTGGACCCGAGCATGGTGGGCCACGGCGGTAAGGACAGCAACTGGGGCACCGGTCTGGAGCAGAAGATGCTCCGCTACCTGACGTTCACGTTGCGCCCCTATCTGACCCGGATCGAACAGGCCATCAACAAGCGGCTGCTGTCACCGGCGGATCAGAACCGCTACTACGCGGAGTTTGCCATTGAGGGGCTGCTGCGCGCGGATAGCGCCGGCCGCTCGGCCTTCTACTCCGTGATGGTCAACAACGGAATCATGACCCGCGATGAAGTGCGGGCGAAAGAGAACCTGGCCGCCAAGGGCGGCAACGCGGACGTGCTCACCGTGCAAAGCGCGATGACCCCGCTCGATACCATCGGCCAGCAAAGCGACGGCGACGCGGCACGTGCCGCCTTGGCCGCCTGGCTGAACCAAGCCGACAAAGAGGATGCCGCATGACGATCCAACTGACTCGCCCAGTGCTGCGCTCCGGCGCCAATCTCCAGTTCGACCTGCCGGCCAAAGCGCTGGATATGTGGAACCCCGGCATTCGCGCGGCGGCGTCCACCGATGACAACGAGATCGGCATTTTCGAAGTCATTGGCGAGGACTTCTGGACTGGTGGTGGCGTCACCGCCGCCCGCATCAATGCGGCGCTGCGCAATATCGGCGCCGGCAACGACGTGGTCGTCAACATCAACTCACCCGGTGGTGATCTGTTCGAAGGGGTGGCGATCTACAGCCTGCTGAAAGAGCACGCAGGCCACGTCACGGTCAAGGTGATGGGATTGGCCGCATCCGCCGCCTCGATCATCGCCATGGCCGCCGATGAGATCCAGATTGCCCGGGCCGGGTTCTTCATGATCCACAACGCCTGGACCATCGCGATCGGCAACCGCCATGACTTGCGTGACATCGCCGAATTCCTGGAGCCGCTGGACGCGGCCATGGCGGACGTCTATGTCGCTCGCACCGGCGTGGAGCTGGCTGATGTGCAACGTCAGATGGACGCCGAAACTTGGATCGGAGGCAGTGCGGCGGTGGAGCGTGGCTTCGCCGACAGCCTGTTGGCCTCCGATGAGATCCAGGACGGGGCGCCCGCCGCGCAGTATCTGGCGGCGGCCCGTGAGCTGGATGTGGCCCTCGCCAAGAGCGGCATGCCGCGCAGCCAGCGCCGCAAGCTGCTCGCTGATTTCAAGTCCAGCACGCAATCCGCTGCTGGCGCTGGTACGCCGCGCGCTACCAATGACGACACGCTGGACGCTGTCGAGTTTGACCTGGAACCACTCCCGACTCTCTCCTTCAATCCCTGAGGAATTGATCATGAAGTTCAAGCTGTCGCCAACATTCCTGTTGGCCATCATCGCTATGGCCTCGGCATTGCCGCTGGCCATGGGCATTTCCGTTCCCAGTGTGGCGGGCGCCGCGCTGGTTGTCGTCTGCGCGGCACTGCTGGTGGAGCGCAGCCCTTCGTCCTATCGTGGTGCGCACGGTCAACTGGGTAAGATCGGTGCTGAGGATCTGGAGGCGCAATACAGGGACGTTTCCGCCAACCTGAAAAAGGTCGGCGATGATCTGAAGGCCCATGCCGAGCAGGCGCAAAAGGACATCCAGACTCATCAGAAGATGAGCGAGGAGACCAAGGCCGAGGTCGATAAGCTGCTGCTGTCGCAAACCGAGCTCACCGGTCGCCTGTCCACTCTGGAGCAGCTGCTCGCATCCGGCAAAGGCGGTGATGGTGGCAAAGCGGCCGTGCAATCCTTGGGCGCCAAGGTCATCGAACACGAGGACTTCGCCTCCAACGCCAACAAACTGGCCATGGGCAAAGGCAG
This sequence comes from Alcanivorax xiamenensis, assembly GCF_009846745.1. Lineage (NCBI taxonomy): Bacteria > Pseudomonadati > Pseudomonadota > Gammaproteobacteria > Oceanospirillales > Alcanivoracaceae > Alcanivorax > Alcanivorax xiamenensis. Next base: position 19,723 of record NZ_AQPF01000023.1, read on the forward strand.
TTTCTCAGTACCGGTGCAGGCCGCCATCACCTCGGCGCCGGATTCCGCCGGTGATTTGATCGAGCCACAACGCGTGGCCGGCATCCTCACCCCGCCGGAGCGCCGGCTGACCATCCGCGATCTGCTGAGCTGGGGCCGCACTCAGTCCAACAGCGTGGAATACGTCCGTGAGACCGGCTTTACCAACAACGCGGATGTGGTGAGCGAGAACCCGTCCGCCGGCAAGCCGGAATCCGGCCTGAACTTTGAGCTGGACTCCGCGAAGGTGGCCACCATCGCGCACTGGGTGCACGCCTCCAAGCAGGTACTCAGCGACGCTTCCATGCTGGCCGCGCATATCGATGGGCGGTTGCGCTACGGGCTGAAACTCAAGGAAGAGTTGCAGCTCCTGAAGGGCTCTGGTGTTGGCCTGAACATCAATGGCCTGTACACCCAGGCCAGCGACTACGCCAACCCGGGTGTTGTGGTTCAGGATGAGACCATCATCGACCGCCTGCGCATCGCCATGCTGCAGGTGCAACTGGCGGAGTACACCGCCGACGGTCTGGTGCTTAACCCCATCGACTGGGCCACCATCGAGCTCACCAAGGACACCCAGAACCGCTACCTGCTGGCCAACCCCACTGGCCTGGCCGGCCCGGTGCTGTGGGGGCTGCCCGTGGTGGCGACTCAATCCATGGATCAGAACGACTTCCTGACCGGTGCGTTCCGGATGGGTGCCCAGGCTTGGGATCGTGAAGACGCCACCGTGACGGTGTCCACCGAAGACCGTGACAACTTCATCAAGAACATGGTCACCATCCTCGCGGAAGAGCGCCTTGCGCTGACCGTGTACCGTCCTGAGGCCTTCGTGAAAGGTCCGCTAACGGACGCTTCCTGACCGCCGGGGCCTTCGGGCCCCTTTTTTTAAGGACAACCGATGGTTCAAGTGCAGGCCTTACGCAGCTTTGACCATGGTGGGCCGCGTCGGACAGGTGATGAATTTCCGGTTTCACCGCAAACCGCCCGGGATCTGGTGCGGGTGAATCTGGTGCGGATCCTTCCGGCGGACCCTCCGCCGGCCGTTGGCAGGAAGTCGTCTGCATCGCCAGCGGCCCCAGTCTCACCGAAGCGGACTGCCGAGCGGTCAAAGCGTGGCGGCAAGCGGCGCCAGGGCGCGGCGTCATCGTCGTCAACACCAGTTTCCGATTAGCCCCCTGGGCGGATCTGCTCTACGCCATGGACCGCGCCTGGTGGAAAGTCCACCGGGCGGAAGTGGCCCGAGGGTTTCGCGGTGACCGCCATGCGGCGGTGGACCGCTGCTATGACATCCCGAAGGCGCCCTCGCGGCACTTCGGCAATTCCGGTGCCGGTGCCATCGCCCTGGCGGCATGGCACGGGGCGCAAAGGGTGATCCTGCTGGGCTACGACTGCCAAAAGACCGGTGGGCGTACCCATTGGCATGGAGATCACCCCAAGGGGTTGGGTAACGCCGGGAAGCTCCCCGACTGGCCTCGCCATTTTCAACAGGTGCGGGAGGCTTTCCCGGGGCTGACTATCATCAACGCCAGCCGGGCCACGGCTCTGACGTGCTTTCCTCGGCAGGCTTTGGAGGTCGTTCTGGACGCACCAGTGACTATCGTTCGCGGTATGCGCGGCCTGGGCGACAACATTTACCAGCGTGCCTTCGTGAAGGCGCTGCCTGGCCAGGTGTATCTGGATACCCCGTGGCCGGAGCTGTATCGCGATTTGCCGAACGTTCGGTTTCTGAAGCCGGAAACCCATCTGCGGACGCAATCGAAGAATCTGGTGCGGCATCGCCACTGGGCGCGAGCGCCGCGTGCAGGTAGAACGATCAACGTGCGGTACGGAACCCAGGGCATCCTGCCCGGCATGCGGCAGTGCTTTGGTGTCAGGGGTTCCGGTTTGGATCTGCCGGACCTCGGTCCATCTCCAGTCCCGGGCGATTACGTCGTCGTTCGCCCGGTCACGGTCCGTAAAGAGTGGGCGGCGGAGTCCCGCAATCCCAGGCCGGAATATGTGGCCGAAGCGGCGGCGGAGCTGCGGCAGCGCGGGGTGACGGTGGTGTCCGTCGCGGATCTGGCACCGGGCCAAGAGTGGGCCCTGGAGCCGTTGCCTGAGCATGACGATGCTTTCCACGCCGGTGAGTTGCCGGTAGAGCAATTGTTCGCTCTCGTTCAGGGAGCGCGCGCGGTTGTCGGGGGCGTGGGGTGGTTGGTGCCGGCGGCGTTGGCCGCCCTGAAGCCGGCCTGGATCGTGCTGGGTGGCAACGGCGGTTACAACGCGCCGGAACTGATTACGCCACCAGGAGAGCATTCGGTGACGTTCGCGGTGCCGGATCGGCTGTGCCGTTGCCGCCACCACAAACACCGTTGCAACAAAACCATTACCGGCCATCTGGATCGCTTCCGCGCGTGGGCGGACGACCAAGGCTTATAGCTGAGAGCATCCATGAATCCAACGCCGAACTTTGGAGAGGCTACCCTGATTTGGTGGCCGGAATACGGTATGGGCCATCACCCGGCGGCGCCGATGAACTATGACGGCAGCTACTGGAGCGAATACCGGGAACGTGACGCCAGTGCCATGGGGGCGCAGTTGACTGCTGCTCGTGTAGATCTGGTGCGGCGACATTGGGCCGGTGAGGTCGTGGACGTTGGTATTGGCGGTGGCCGATTCGTTGAGGAAGTGGAAGGGCAAGGTTTTGACGTCAACCCTGAAGCCATCGCTTGGCTTAAAGCAGGTGATCGGTACCGCAATCCTTATCACGGTGTGGACGCGGTGACCTGCTGGGACAGTCTGGAACACATCGTGGACCCTGCCGCCCTGGTGGCGTCCGCGCGGCACTGGGTGTTCGTGTCCATGCCCATATACGCGAACGCGCAGGACTGTCTCCAATCGCGGCATTACAAGCCCTCGGAGCACCTCTGGTACTGGGAGCATGATGGTCTGATTCGTTGGTTCCAGCGCCTGGGATTCGAGTGCCGCGAGCACAACACCATGGAGTCGATACTCGGTCGCGATGGGATCCACTCCTACGCGTTTCGGAGAACGGCATGAGCGTGATCGATCTGGCGGACGCCAAAGCGTTCCTGGATGTCATCCATGACGCGGACGACGTCAAGCTGCAGCAACTGCTCGATGCGGCGGAAGACGAAGCGTTGCAGTTCATGGATCGGGACAGCTTTGGAGAGGTCTACCCCTGTGAAGAGGCGTCCAGTGAGCCGGCTAGCGAGCCTTTGGTGCTGCCGGATAGCGTCCGCATGGGTATTTACATCCTGCTCCAGGCGAACTACCAGGCCAGCCCCACGGACGCGGAGCAACTGCGCAAGGTGGCGGAAACCAAACTCATGCCGTACCGGTGCCGGTTGGGAATCTGATGCTGGCCTATCGCCTGATCCATGTCATCACGCTGCAGCGGCCCGTGCGTACGCGGGATCCGGTCACTGGTGGATCCGTGTTGGGGTGGGAGACCGTTACGTTCAACGACCGTGACCGGGTGCCGGCTGAAGTGTTGACCGGTCCTGGCCGTGAGCTGGTGGCGGCGCAGGCGCAACAGATCGAGACCACGGCGCGAATCAATCTGCGTTGGTTCCCTGTGGGCCACCGTGAGCTGTGCACCTGGCGCGCCTTATGGGATGGCCGGGTGTTCAATATCGAGAGCGCGGAAACCGATGCGACAGCGCGGCGCGAATGGCGCCTCACCTGCAGCGACGGTCTGACCGCCGGAGAGTGACATGGCGGACAACGTTGAATTCAGCATTACCGGGATAGAAGAGCTCTCCCGGAAGCTGACCAATATCCCTCTGCAGGTGAGCAAGAAACCAGGGCGGCGGGCCTTGGGTAAAGCGGTGAATGTGATTGCAAAGGCGGCGCGTCAGAATGCGCGGCGCGTGGATGATCCGGATACCGGACGTAAAATCAGCCAAAACATCGGGCGCCGATTCCGAAGCCGGCATTTCCGTCGTACCGGCGAGTTGAAGATCAGCGTCGGCGTGCTGTCGCGGCGCGGGAAGATCCCGAAAGGGAACCCGGACGAAGGGGCCAAGGGCAATACCCCGCATTGGCATCTGGTCGAGTTGGGTACCGCCGAAGCGCGGGCGCAACCGTTCCTGCGGCCTGCGTTGGCGGACAACATGAACGAGGCCATTGATGTGTTCGCGCGGAACCTGGACATCGAGCTGACCAAATTGGCGGAGCAGAACCAATGATGTTCGTGCCGATCTTCCAGCTCTGCTCAACGGACTCCGGAGTTACGGCGTTGCTTGGCTCCGGTGTCGATTGTCGGCTTTATCCGTTCGGGGAAGTGCCGGAGCCGCCGGTGCTGCCCTATGCCGTCTGGCAGCGGGTGACCGGCCTGCCGGAGAATTACCTGGGTGATCGGCCTGATGCCGAGTCCCACTCCATTCAGATCGACGTGTACGCCAATACGGCGACCGCCTCACGCGAGGTGGCGGACGCTATTGAATACGCCATCGAAACCCAGGCCCAGGTGGCCAGCTATCGCCCGGAACAGCGGGACCTGGACACCAAGCTGTACCGAGCCAGTTTCGATGTGGACTGGATTTTGAACCGTTAAAGCCGCTGCGCCTTACCGTCGTGAGACGTGGGGGTGTGGTGCACTTGTCTGGATGGCCCGCTTCGGCGGGCCTTTTTATTGGCCGTCGTGAGACGTTCCAAACCGCCTCGTCGTGAGACGCGGCATTCCCGTGATGGAGAGAACCTATGTCTGTGAAAACACAGGGCACTGAGCTCTATGTGATCGATCCGGACACCGATGAGGTGCTGAACGTCGGTTGTATCACCTCGATCGACGGCATCGATACGCCGGTCGATCAAATCGAAACCACCTGCCTGAATGAGTTGGCTCGGACCTATGTAGCCGGTCTGGCCTCTCCGGGCACGGCCACCTTTGCGATCAACACCGATCTCAGCGATTCGGTGCACGTTCGCCTCCATGAACTCAAGCGGGCTGGCGTTACGCTGTCCTGGGCCATTGGCTGGTCTGATGGTACCGGTACCGATCCCGCCTCCTTCGTCGATAGCAACGGCGAATCTGAGTTCGATCTCCCGGCCACCCGCTCCTGGTTGATCTTCCAGGGCTACATGTCCGGTTTCTCCTTCGCCTTCGCTCAGAACGCGGTGGTCACCTCCAGTGTGGGCATCCAGATCTCTGGCGACGTCATTCCTGTACCGGCAGGGAGCTAAACCGTCATGAACTTGAACGAACTCAAACAAGCCGGCGGCTTCGCCTCTGATCAGCTGGTAAAGCGGCAGATCACCTGGAAGAAATCTCCGGAAGACACCGTCACCTTCGAAGTCCATATCGCCAAGCCTTCCTACGGCGAAATGGAACGGATCATGGGCGAAGAGGGGCGCAGCAAGGGCGCGGCGATGATCGCACTGTGTGTGCGATTGGGAGAGCACGGCGATGAGCCGATTTCCTATGACCAGGCTTACGACATGCTGCCATCGCTGGTGGACGCCTTGACCAAGGTGGTGATCGAAGTCAACGGGATCAAGAAGGACGCCGCAAAAAACTAACGGCCGCCGACGAAGTGTGGCACGAGTTGGTGCTGCACGGCGTTGGCGGCCGAACCATCGCGGAAGCCAAGGAACGGCTCACCTATGAGGAAGCGCGCAGTTGGTTCGCCTACATCCAAAAGCGGGGTTCGCTGCATTTCGGGCGTCGCCTTGAGCAGATCATCGCTATGATCATGCCTGCCTGGGTCAAGGTTGCCGATCCCTACGCGCTGATGCCGCACGAATCCCGGCCTCAAGCGGATTCGGCGGATTTCCATACTCTCTCTCAGATGCTCCAAGGGGTGGCCCGTGGCAACGAGAAGTCTCGGAACACTGACGCTTGACCTCATCGCCCGCATGGGCGGCTTCAAGAAAGGCATGGATCAGGCGGACAGGGAAACTAAGAAGTTTTCCGACAATACTCGCAAGCGCAATAAAGAGATGGAATCCGGGTTCGCGCGTCTGACGGAGTCCGTCGGGCGTACTCGGCTGGCCATTGCTGCCATTGCTGGGGTCAGCGCCACCGTTTTCGCGGCAGTAGCGAAGAATACTTTGGATGCGGCCAATGAGGTCGCCCGGTTTAGCCAGGTCTCCAACGCCGGTTTCGAGGAGTTCCAGCGTTATGCCGAAGGTGGCCGGTTGCTGGGCATCCAACAGGACAAGCTCGCCGACATTTTCAAGGACACCACCGACAAAATCGGGGATTACCTGGAAACCGGTGGTGGCGCCATGGCGGACTTCTTCGACAATATAGCCTCTCGGGCTGGAGTGTCGGCGGAGCAGTTTCGCAACCTGTCCGGGCCGCAAGCGCTGGAGTTGTACGTCAAGACACTGGAAGAAGCCAATGTCGGCCAGAACCAGATGACGTTCTACATGGAGGCCATCGCCAGTGACGCCACCATGTTGCTGCCCTTGCTCAGGAACAACGCGGAAGGATTCCGGTTGCTCGGTGAGCGGGCGGAGCAGGTAGGTGCCGTCATGGATGAAGGTATCCTGTCGGCTGCTCAGGAATTGCAGGTTGCTTTGTTCTTGATGAATCAGAACGTTCGGGGCGTTCAGACCGAGATTGCCCGTAACTTGGCACCTACCATTATAAAACTCAATGGTCTTTTCACTGACCTCGCAGACAGTACAAATCTCGCGACTATTACGGGGAAAGGCTTTTCCGTTGTCCTGAAGGTGGTATCCACGGCAGGAATCACCATGGTCAATGTCTTTCAGAATATCGTGTCCGGCATTGGGGGACTCATAGGTGCGTTGTCACAGTTGGTACAAGGTAACGCGCAAGAAGCATGGGAAACTCTTAAGGCAATACCGGGTGAAATTGCCAATAACTGGCAAACAAACTGGTCGCGCATAAAGGACATCTGGGATGAGTCAGATGAGTCAGCTAAGCGTAGCCGGGAACAACTGTCCTCATACGCACAGTTCCTGAAGGATGCTCTTAAATCAATTGGTACTGGAGGTGGCTTCGGTGGTTCCTTCGGAAACCTGGAAGGAATTAAAAAGCAGGAAGAGGCCATGAAGGCCTACCAGGGCCTTCTAAAGGAGCTATTGACCGATGAGGAACGCACTAACGAGGTCATCCGAAACCGCCTGAACATACTCGAACAAGCAACGATCTCATCAGAGAAATACGGCGAGATTCTGCATAAGATCCTGAAACAGAGTGTTGGTGAGGCACCTGAGTTCAGCGGGTTGGACAGCTCGGTGCTGGGCATTTCCAACGAACTGGTCAAGCTGCAAGAATATTCCGATGAACTGGATAAATGGCGCGAGACCGAGCGCGAGCGCGTCCTGCAATTCCAGTCCGAATCCGAAGAAGACCATCAAGCCTATCGGGATCGCCTGGCTGAGATTGATGAGGAGTACAACCAGAAAGCCTCAGAGCTGGCAAAAAATCGGCAGCTTGTGGAACGCCAGATCATGCAGGAACAGCTGGGCAACGCGGCCAATCTGTTCGGCTCGATGGCAGACATAGCCAAGGTCTTTGCTGACGAGCAATCTGGCGTTTATAAAACCATGTTCGCGATCAGCAAGGCGTTCTCGATTGCTGAGTCCATCATGGCTATCAATACGGCTATCGCCAAAGCATCGGTTGCTGGCCCATTCCCGGCGAACCTGGCGGCCATGGCCACGGTAGCTTCCGCCACGGCGGGGCTAGTTGGCACCATCCAGAGTGTCCAGTTCTCGGGCATGGCCCACGACGGTCTCGATTTCATCCCCCAGGAAGGCACCTGGCTGCTGGATCGCGGCGAGCGTGTTGTTGACGCCCGCACCAACTCTGACCTGAAACAGTACCTCGACAAGCAGCGCGAAGAGCGGTCGGCGGGTATGGCCCCTGTCGTCAACCTCTTTGAAGACAAGCGTCGGGCGGGGCAGGTGGAGCGCGGCCAGGACGGCTCAATCACCGCGTTTGTATCTGACATTCGCGGCGGTGGGCCGATGAGTAAGGCCCTGGCGGCCACCTACGGACTGAAACGGCGGGGGGCGTAATGGCGGATCCGGTATTTCCACCACAGCTTCCCTGTGCACTGCGTGAGGGCTATGGCCTCAATCACGTTCAGCCGTTCGCCAGGACAGAGATGGTTACGGGCCGTGCGCGGCAGCGCCGCACGTTCACCAGTGTGCCATCAACGGTCCCCGTGTCCTGGATATTGACGGGGCCGGAAGCGCAGCTGTTTGAAGCGTGGTTCCGATACACGATCCAAGACGGCACGGCCTGGTTCACCGCTCAGATCAAGTCGCCGCTGGACGGCTGCGAACAGGTCAGCGGGTACCGCTGCCGGTTCACGGAGATGTATTCCGGCCCTGAGCTCGTTGGGCGATGTCACTGGCGCTTCCGGGCCAATCTGGAAATCTGGGAGCGCCCGATGCTGGCGCCAGGCTGGGAGCAATTCCCCGATTACATCCTGCGCGCTGACATCATCGACCTTGCGGTCAATCGTGAGTGGCCGGAGGCCTGAATGCCGTCACCGATTCTATCCACAGTCTACGCCTCGGCGCCGGCGGGGCAGGTCATTATCTATACATTGGACATCCGTGTTGCTGGGATGGACCCGATTTTGATTTGTAATGGGTTCGAGGATGTCACCGCGACCCTGGAGACTTCCGAGGAGGTCACGTTTGAAGCTGGCAATCTCAGTGTTGCGTTGCCCAAGCGTGACGATAGCGGGCAGCAGACGCTCCGGTTCGGACTGTGGAATGTCAACGGTCGAGCTCAAGAGGTTGTCTCCGCCGCGCTGGAATCTGGCGAAGAGGTGCCGATCCTATATCGTGAATTTCTGGCCTCGGACCTTTCTGTGCCAGCGGCTGGCCCGGTCCAGTTTGTAATGCTGGGTGGCCAGTTCGAGGGTCTCGAACTGCAGACCGAAGGCGGCTACTACGACATTTTGAACCAGGCGTATCCCCGCGAGCGGTACACCCAGCTCAACGCGCCCGGGATCCGGTATCTGTGATCGCCGACTACTTGCAAACCCGGTACCGCCGCCATGGGCGCGGGCCGGTGGAATATGACTGCTATGGCCTCGCCAGGGCAGTCCGTCACGAGATGTTTGGCCGACCGCTGATGCCAAGCTATGTCGAGGTGGTGCCGGACGACAAACGCATGCTGACCCGTGCCGCCTCTGACGCCCTGGATCACCACCTGAAGCCCTGCGATCCGAAGCCGGGCGCCATTGCCCTGGCGTGGCGTGGGCGCGTCTGTGTGCACGTCGGTGTGCTGGTGGTGGTCGATGGCCGCCGCTGGATCCTGGAAACCGATGAGGGCACCGGTCCCCAGCTTGTGCCGGCCCGTTCGTTCGCTGCCCGTTACCCGCGAGTGGAGTTCTATGATTAGGATTTTCGGTTCATTCAGCGCTGAGACGCCGGATGAGCAGTATGACGTTGCCGGTGTGACGCTCGGGGCCTGGATGCGGGAGAACGTGCCCGAGTACGATCCGGCGAAGCCGCAGCCGATCAGCGCGGAGATCAATGGTCGTATCGTCATGCCTGTGAGATGGGCCAGGACAAAAATCCGGCAGGGCGATGTTGTGGACCTGCGGGTGATGCCGGCGGGCCTGGAACAAATATTCCTGGGCTGGCAGGGGCGCGAGGCGTTCCGCGCCATTACCAACCTGTTGGTGCCCGACATCCCTGGTGCGCCGGCGCCTGGGCAGTCGCTGGAACTGGCGTCTCTCAAGGCGAACACCGCCCGGCTGGGATCGGTCGTGCCGGATGTGGCAGGGAGCTGCCGCCGATACCCGGATTATCTACTGCCGCCTCGACGGTATTTCACGGGGCCGCGCACCCAGCAGCTCGAAACTCTGATGTGCATCGGCATCGGTGATTACAGCGTCCCCACCAGTGAGATTCGGATTGGCGACACCCGCCTGGATGCGCTCGGCCAGGAGGCCGAATATCAGGTCTACGACGCCGGCGCCTATCTCGGTATCGACAGCGCGGCGGAATGGTGGCAACCGGTCACGGAGGTTGGCGGCACGTCCAGCGGCAGCGCGGGGCTGGATCTGGACTCCACCACGGCCTACACCGCCACCCCGACCGTCACTACGCTCGATTTCAACGGCGACCAGATCAGCACTACCGGTGCGCAGGTGTGGCCGGCGGATTGGGATGACACGCTGATCCTGCGCATCGAGCGGTTCAAGACCTATTCGTTCATCAACGGCAGCCCGCGCGGGGCACTCCAGGGCGACTTCTCCGACCTGCTGCCGATCAGCCCCGGCGACCGGATTGAGATCACAGGGCAGGGTGCCTCCGGCATCTACGTTGTGCACGCCTACAACGCCAACACGCCGGGCAGCGCGTCCACCTGTACCGGCAGCGCGCCGCCGTCCACGTTCGATTTCACCAGCGCGGCAGTCACGTTCCAGGTTGGCATCGGGCTGAATATCAGCTCGGTGACGCTCGACAACGACTACGTGGACATGCCAGGGCTGATCTCCGCGATCAATACCCAACTGATTCCCGGCACCGTCGAGGCAGAGGACGCCAGTGGCGTGGTGCGGTTCGTCGAGATCGGTCCGCCGTATGCCGGTAACCCGATTCAGTTGGGTGGCAGCTATTCCAGCGTGCTGGGCAGCTCTCCCACGTTCCAAACCGGTGTAGCTACCTCCGCCAGCGGCTCGCTGGAACTGAACATGCCCGGTGGTGCGCCGGTTACCAGTTTGCCAGGCCCCTGGCCGGGACAACTGGCCCTCGGTCTGGTCGGCATGCGTTACGACGTGGATTCCGTTGATAGCACCCTGCTGATCGTCCAGAGGCTCACCGAAGCGGGTGACGTGGACGCGGGTTGGAATGGGTTCTCTGTCGGCCAGTCCACCGAATTCAATATCACGGTGGACGAATCGACGGCGGAGAGCGGGTGGACAGGGCCGTTCGCTGCGTGCCCAGACGGTGAAACGACGACTGTTCTGGAAGTGGATCTGTTCTTTCCGCGCGGCCTGGTGCGGTTGCGCAGCGACGGCGACCAGGACGCCACGGACCAGCGAGTTGAATTTCAGTGGCGAGAGCAGGGCTCAACCGGGCCCTGGAACACCGTCGAATTTGTGTATGTGAACAACACCACCGATCAGATCGGATACACCGAGCGGATCAACCTCAGCGCGGCCATTCGCCCGGAAATCCGTGCGCGGCGGACCGGCGGTGGCGGCAGCTCCAAATTTATGAAGACCGTCCAGTGGTACGGCCTGAAAGCGCGCCTGACGGCGCCAAGCACTTATCCCTGGAAAACCCTAACGGTGAAACTCAAGGGGGCCACGAAGCTCAGCAGTCAGTCGGAAAACCAGATCAACGTCCTGGCAAACCGTATTCTGCCGACGGTGACTCCAACCGGCTGGGGCGTTCCGGCAGAAACCCGCTCCATCGGCGCCTTCTTCGGTTACATCGCTCGCTCAGTGGGCTACACGCTGCAGCAGATCGACATCGACCGGCTGTACGAACTGGATCAGTTCTGGGCAGCACGCGGTGAGTATTTCGACTACGTATTCGACGAGACCACCGTCAGGGATGCCATGGGCGTCTGCCTGAAGGCGGGCCTCGCATCGCTGACGCAGGAAGACGGCACGCTGGTGCCGGTGCGGGATGGCCCCCGGACGACGTTTGAGAGCGGCCAGGGCTTCAGCCCCCAGAACATGACTGGCCCGCTACGCCGCCAGTTCACGTCGCGCAGCCCGTCCGATGCCGACGGCGTCGATGTGGAGTTCGTCAACCGTGACAACAACTGGACGACGGAAACCATCGAATGCCGGTTGCCGGGGGACTTGGGCGTCAAGGCTGAGAAACTCAAGCTCGACGGCGTGACCGGCTACACCCAGGCGTGGCGTATCGGCATGCGCCGGCGGATGGAGATCGAATACCGCCGCTGGAACTACGAGTTCGGCACCGAACTGGAGGGGCTTAACGCCAGCTATCTGAGCTATGTGCCGCTACTCGATGACCTGCCTAAATACGGGCAATCGTCGCTGCTGGTGGACTTCACGGAGGACAGTTCCGGCGAGTTCACACTGCAGGTGACCGAACCCATGGACTGGTCCAGCGGCAGCCACGTAGTGGCCTGGCGCCGCGCCGACGGCACCGTCGCCGGCCCCTGGCCAGCCGAACCCGGACCAACCGATTACCACATCCTGGTCACCCCAGATGAGCCGCCGGAGATCAACTCCGGCATGGAGCCACCCCACGTTTATTTCGGCGACGTGGACCGCTGGTGCTTCCCCGCACTGATCACCGCCATCGAGCCCCAGGGCCTGGAAACCAGCATCACCGCCGTGAACTACGACGAGCGCGTCTACAACTACGACGACGCTCTGCCTGACTGATCTGTCGAGAGAGCCTTATGACGACATACAACACAGGGAACCCCCTGGGGTCGCCCGATCCCCGTGATTTGTACGACAACGCCGAAAACCTCGACGAGGCGGTCAACTCCGATGCGGAGACGTGGCAGGATCGGCTCGGAGTTACTCGGCCGACACTGAAGCGGCTGGAGCGGGATTTCCCCAATGCCGGTCTCGATGCAGATCGAGCTGAAGATGCCCGTGCTGGGGCTGAGACAGCTGAGCAGAGAGCGATCACTGAGGCGAGCCGGTCTGAATCTGCGGCAGATGCGGCCGAGCAGTTTGCGCTCGCTGCGCAGGCTGGCGCCGAGATTTATGGCACGGTAAATGAGGGCATGTCGGGTACCACGGATGGAGACTTTTTATTCGTGGCCGGCGCCGATGACCAGTTCATAGCCTTGTATCGCCACGATCCCGGAGATGTTGCCACGTTTATTTCTGCAGGACCCAGTGTCGGATATGTTCGACGTGTTGACTCTGATCTGCAAGAGATCCGGATACCACAATCAAAATACACTGGCGCCGGCATTTTGGTGCCCTTGTTCTCCGACGCGTCGGGCCGCGTGCTGATCGGAGTTGATAAGGCGGCGGGGACTGTCTTCGTCGCCGGCCAGATTGACGCGCAATCCGCAAAAATGTTGTCGCGGGAGGTGATGGGCGAGGGAGGGATGTCAGGTTATATTGGAGCGGGGCCGGTGTATCCCGTCCTGACCGACGCGTCGGGCCGCGTGCTGATCGGAGTTGAGCGTGATTCCGGGAATCTGATCGGGGCGTTTCCCAGTATAACGTCTCGCGGAAGCGCTCCCGATCTGCCCCTGGACGAACCTGTCGAGTCTCGCAGCGTAAACCAGATGCTGTTTTACGGTCAGTCTCTTTCTGTCGGTGCGGCCGCAGGATCAGTGATAAGCGCAGCTCAGCCCTATAACAACATTACATTTCAAGGTGGTCCACGAGCCTGGGATGGCGCCGACTGGGACTTTGGTCCGTTTAAGCCGCTTGTAGAGGATGATGTCTCTCCGGCCCCAGATGGCTCGACGAATCGCAAAGAAACACCGTGCTCGGGCGCCGCAAACTGCGCATCATCGATGCTGGCGCTGGACGGAATAGGGCCAACCGATCACGTCATACTATCGTCTACCGCCGGCCACGGCGGCTACCGGATCGATCAGCTCGAAAAAGGCGCTGCGTGGTACCCGAATCTGATGGGGCACATTTCCGGGGCTCACAATCTGGAAGCTGACCACGCTCTGCATGCCCTGTGCTGGATGCAGGGCGAGCAGGATGTTGTCGCGGGCACTGATGGAGCCCTCTACGAGTCCAAGCTGTCGCAGCTGCGCACTGATATTGAGTCAGATGCTCGGGGCATTACTGCTCAGATGTCGCCTGTTTATATGATCACATATCAACTGAGCTACGGTGCGACTACACACCCAGGCATTGCGTTAGCGCAGCTGTCGTTGGCTAACTCTGACCCGCATGTTTTTCTGTCAACGCCGACATACCACATCCCGCATGCGCCAGATGATGTGCATCTCACGGCAGTCGGCTATAAGTGGATTGGCGCGTATTTTGGTCGCGCGTACTCGCGGATCGTCGCCGGTTATCAGCCGCAGTGGATTAATCCAGTTTCTGCCACGATTCGTGGGTCACGGGTTCGCGTGCGTTTTAGTGTTCCAGTTCTTCCGCTGGTGTTAGATGTCGACCAGTTGGCACTCACGACGGATTTTGGGTTCCGCGTTTTAGATGATGGCGCCGGCGCAGCGATTGATTCTGTCAGTGTTGATGGGACCGACGTTCTAATTGATTTGGCAGCGCCTCCCGTGGGCGCGGTTGTCGTTCGCTACGGGCTGGACTATCTCGGTGCGGGCCTGTCCATCACAAACGGGGGATCGGGCAACCTGCGCGACAGTTCGGCAGATACTATCTCGATTGCGGGGCAAGACTATCCCCTGTGGAACGTATGCCCTCATTTTCAACTGTCTGCTGTGATACTCGGAGAGTGACATGAGCAACCTTTTTTTCCAGCTCCCCTTTGCTGTACCCAATTCCGCGCTACCCGTAATTCCATCGGGGGACATTGAACCGCTGACTCCGTATGAAATCGGCGCGGATGACCATTGGATTTTTGGTGACAGTGCAGCGTCACTAACCGGGCAAGTCTCCGGCCGGCAATTAACAGCGTTTGGCGATGCTCCATCGTTCTCATCTAACTATCTGACAATCCCGGGAGGGTCTGGGCAGGGGTTGGAATCGGGCATAGAGGAGATCGCAACACAGGCAGATACGATCTGCGCTGTTTTGAGAGTGACGCCTAACTCAGTAACGCAGCCGCTGTTCGGGGGGCTGGCTGACGGAACTGCAAACCACGGCGGAGGGCCATTTTTAGACTCTGTGGAGTCGAAAATTTGGCTGACGTATCGAGGCACAACGATCTCATCGACCGATACGGGAGATGCCCCAGTTCCCGGACAGTGGTTTTTCCTCGCTGTATCTCGAGATTTTACGTCGGGCATCAAGTCCGCGAGATCCCTAATGGGGGGCAGCTACGTTTTTGAGACTGCGGGCACTGGCACTTACTCGCCGACTGTCGCGCCGCGCAGCATCGCGCTCGGCAACCCGTATCTCAGTGCTAACAATGCGCCGCTAGACTGTGCCGAGTTCATCGTCCTGCCGAGATCGATGGATGACGGTGAGTTGCAGGCGCTGTATGCGCGGCGTCAGGCCGTCATGGCGGCTCGGGGCATAGCGATTTAGAGCCGGCGCGTAGTCCAGACAGATAGTCGCTGGCGGCGTGGGGGAGCAGCCGGCACCGGCATGCACAGAGTACCAAACCGGCTGGCTGTGTCTGTAGGAGATCGCCGCCGCGTTGTAAGCCGGGAATTACGAGATCGGGGGCAGCCCATGCTCCCGCGCAGCAGCGGCGAGCAGGGCGGTCAGGGGCGGGTCTATGGGCTTGCCGGTCTGTCGACTGATGCCGGACTCCCACTGCTGATACGTCCTAAATGACGCGCCCAGCGCGTCGGCTGCTGCACGCTGGCTCAGGCCCATGCGTGCCCGCCACTGCGCGAGAGCGGTATCAGGCGCGGCCTGGGGCATGGCTGTGGCCTCCACCGTGCTCATCCTCGATCTGGACCTCTGCAATCAGATCCTCTGCCACCGCATCTGGCGCACCGCCGCGCTGCCGGTGGGCGTTGTACCAGCCGACGATCAGCCCGGCTACGCTGTCCTCTGGCGAGTCCCGAAACATCTCCACCGGCAGACCGCTGGCGTCACAGATCCGTTCAATCACGCCCCAGTCAAAGCTCACCCCGCCATCGGCGTCCCGCGCCAGGCGCAGGTCGGCGAACTCCATGTCATCGGGGATGGCCACCTTCGTTATCTGCTGCTGCATATCTCTCTCCACGGCTTCGACAATCCAGTCCGTCAGCTTCATGCCGGCGGCCCGGCTGGCGCGTACCCAGCGCCCCTTAAGGGTTTTGGGCACGCGCAGATGGATCAGGGCGTCCGTCATGACTTCTCTGCCGGCACCCAAGCCCAAGTGTCGTCCTCTTTAAGCCCCAGCGCCTCTGCCTCAAGAGGCGTTACGGCGCAGCGGTGGCCGTCGATCATGACGACAATGAAACGTGCAGAGCCAGGGGTCGTCTTTTCCGCAGCTGCCAGCCGCTCAGAAACGGGCACAATGGCGCTGTCGGCGAGATCCTCTCTTGCTTTGTCGAGTCCACAATCAGTCAGTACGCCCCCGACGGCGGGCACAGCTGCAATCACATTCCGATCAACAAACTTCAGCGGGGAGCCAGCAATTTCGGCGAGCTTCTGGGCGTGAATCTCGGCCGCGTTGGCGCGGCGTTCTTCGCGAGTTGCCATGTCATCATCTCCTGTTGTTTGGGTCTGCCTGTTCGGCAGCAAGGCCCCGCCGAAGCGGGGCGCAGGGATTACGCCATGCTCCGGAAAAAGCCGACCAGTTGTCCGGTGGTGAGGGCAGCACCGCTCGGGGAGATGACGTCGCCGTCATCATCGATGCTCAGGCGGCCGGCAGGCTGGTTTGCCCATTCGTGCAGTGCGTCGAGGGTGTCTTGATCGTCCTGGTGATCAACCAGGACCTCGCGCATTTTCGCGCCCAGGGCCGCCTCGATGCTGTCCATCCACTCCTGCTCAGAGATACCCCATTCTTCGCAGTCGGTGGTGTCTGCCTCAGATTCGGTATAGGCATCAAGCAGTTCCTGCATGCTGTTCTGGCTGTAGCAAGCGGCGGCGAAGGTGTTGTCTTTGATCATGATGTTCTCCTTTCGGAATCCCGGTTCCGCCGGGGCGGGTGGTGGGTTTGTTCCTGACCACGAATCTATAATCTCATGACGTCGTTACGACGTCAACAATAAATCTCCCTTTATCTGCGACCGCCCAGTCACGCCGTGGTGTACGGCTGCTACATCGGTATTCTATTGCTGTTCATGCGGACAGTATAAATTGACAAAATGGGCAGGATCAAAAGGAGCGTAAGCCATTGATTCTATTGGAGCGCAAAAAGTGTGTTTTTGATTCTGGAATGGACGTAAGTTATTGATTTTATTTGTTTGTTCATTTGGCTTTTAACCAATTGGTCGTAGGTTCGAATCCTACACGACCCACCAATTTCCAAGAGGGCTGCCGCCAGGCAGCCCTTTTTTTTATGACCGCCGTCAGCATGGGGTGGTTTTGCGACAGTGGAATGACGATTGCCGCCGTTTTCTCCTTGTTGACCTCTCCTTTTTTCTTTATTGAAAATAATTCTTATTAACTATATCTTGCGCCGATCGGAATCCGGCGCCAGGAGAGGCGTGGCCGACGACGGAGACAGCCATGACATACCCGATCAATGCCACCGCCCGGCGCTTTTCGCTGGCGGCCCTGAATGAGCTGGGTGCCCGGTATGGCGTGGACTATCGGCTCGTGGAGCGCTCCGCTGGCGGCGCCGGCGTGCTTGAAGGCGAGGTGGACCAGCAGGCACTGGACTTCGGCGGCACCCTGGTGTTGTCCCGAGTGCGTTCCCTGCAAGCGTATCAGGCCCGCTCCAAGACCGAGTTCTGTCTCTCCGTTGCGGTATTGATGCAGGGAGAGGCGATGATCGGGACCGAACAGGGTCGCCGCCACCGGCTGGCGGGAGATCTGGCGATCACCATGCTGGACCGGGGAGACACCTCGATCCTGGCGGAACATCCGCGGGCACCGACCTTGCAGGGGTTGAATTTGTCGCTGAGGGATCCGGATGGTCTTGGCGATGAGCGGTTGCAAGAGCGGCTGTGGGGGCTGCGCCGTGTCGGGCGCACTCGCCTGACGACCTGGCGTATGCCGTCTTACCTGCAGCAGAGCCTGCTGACCCTGATGAACGGAACCTGGCGGGGTGATCTGGCGGCATTGCACCGGGAAGGTGTGGCACTGCAATTGCTGGCGCATGCGCTGTCCGGTCTGGATACCGCCGACCACACCCCCACCTTGTCGGCAAGGGATCGGCGTCTGTTGCAGCGGGTGTTCGAACGTCTCCAGGAGCAGCCAGAGCGGGAGCACTCGCTGGCCTCACTGGCGGCGCTGGCGTGCATGAGCCCGAGTGCGTTGCGCGCCAAATTCCCTCAGGCCTACGGTCAGACCGTGTTTGCCTGCCTGAGGGAGCGCAGGCTGACGCTCGCCCGTCAGTATCTGGAGCAGGGGGTGTCGGTACAGCAGGCGGCCCATTTCGTCGGCTACCGACATGCCAGCAACTTCACCACGGCGTTTCGTGCCCACTTCGGTATGCCGCCACGGCAGTGGCTACGCCGCTGAGTTCCCGTCCCCCAGCGTGTCGCATAGTTTTTTCAGCATTGCGCATACCCGCGATCAGCCTCAATGAAGAACAATTCTCATTTCATGTTGGTTGCTTTGTAGGAAGGAGAACGGTTCATGGGGCGTCGATTCGACGGTATGAGGGGACGCTGGTGCTTCGGTCTGGCCATGGTCACGGCCGGCGGCGTGGTATCCGCACCGGTTTACGCACAATCTCAGGAAGAAGAACCACGGGCATTGGCGCCGGTCAAGGTCTCCGCCGGCGATCTTTCTCTGGAGAACAGCAGTGAACAGCGCGGCGGTTACACCCTGGGCGCCACCGTCAGCGCCACCGGACTGTTGCTGTCGCCGCGGGAGACGCCGCAATCCGTGAGCATCGTTACCCGGGAACAGATCGAGGACCAGGGGCTGGTCAGCACCCGCGAAGTGCTTGAGCAGGCGCCGGGTGTCTCAATGATCCGGAGCGACAGCAACCGCTACGCGTTTTCTTCCCGGGGGTTCTCCATTCGGCAATTCCAGTTCGACGGTCTGCTGACCCCGATTTCCAATTTCTGGAACTTTGGGGCCACTGACCTGGATGCGGCTATTTACGACCGCGTTGAGGTGATCCGCGGCGCCACCGGTCTGATGTCCGGCGCTGGTGAGCCGTCCGCGCTGGTGAATTTTGTGCGCAAGCGTCCGGGGAGGGAGTTCGCCGCTAGTGGCGCGGTGTCGACGGGGTCCTGGGACGCGCGCCGGGCGGAACTGGACCTGACCATGCCGCTTACCGAGGACGGTCGTGTGTCCTCCCGGGTGGTGGCGGTGCGTGACGACAGCGAAAGCTACATGCGGGTATTCGACGATGACCGCCGTACCCTGTATGGCGTGATCAGTGCGGAGCTGTCACCCAGCACGCTGCTGGTGGCGGGCGTGGAGTACCAGGATAACCATAGTAACGGCATGGGGGCGGGGTTTCCCATGTTTTATAGCGATGGCTCCCGCACCGATTTTCCCCGGTCCGTGGTCAATACCACCGACTGGTCCCAATTTGGCACCACCTCCACCACCGGTTTCATGGACCTGACCCACGCCCTTGGTAACGGCTGGCAACTGCGCGGCGCGTTCAGCTACAACGATGGCGATTACGACATGGAATATCTGTTTCGTGGCGGTTACCCCGACCCGGATACCGGCGAAGGCATGACCGGCTCGTTCCTCAATTACCGTGGTGATCGCCAGTATTATCAGATGCACCTGACCGCCACCGGGCCGGTGGAGTGGTTCGGGCGCATTCATGAGGTGTCGCTGGGCTGGATGCGGGTCAAGGACGATTATGTGATGCGAGCGGCTTATCCGGTGGCCAGTCCGGATGTGGGCAGCTTCTTTGACTGGCGTGACAGTCGGGTGCCACGACCAGTCTGGGGGGATTATTCCAACGTCGATGACAGTGTGATTCGTCAGAATGGGGGCTATGTGGTCACCAGGTTGTCATTGGCCGATCCTCTGCACGCCATTCTGGGGGCTCGTATCAGCCAGTGGGAAATCGATCAGGTTTATTTCGGCACACCCACGGATTATCGGGTCAGCGATGAAATCACGCCCTATGCCGGTTTGATCTACGACCTTAATGATGTCTACTCGGCATACGCCAGCTACACCCAGATCTTCCAGCCGCAAAACAATCGCGATCCGCAAGGTGACCTGCTCGACCCGATTCACGGCAACAGCCAGGAACTGGGGCTCAAGGCCGGCTGGGCCGGTGGGCGGTTGACCGGTGCGGTGTCGGTGTTCCGTACCGAGCAGGACAACCTGGCCGAGGAGATCCCGGGAGTCTCGCTGCCGGGGCAGCCGGACCAGCCGGCTTATCGAGCCACTTCCGGAGCCACCGTGGAGGGGGTCGATCTGGAACTGACCGGCGAACTGACGCCACACTGGCATGTTTCCACCAGTTATACCCATTTCACCGCCAAGGACGCCGACGGGCAGACACTCAACCGCACCCAGCCGCGCAGTCTGTTCAAGCTGTTCACCCGTTATCAGCCGCCGGTGGAGCGCCGTTTGACGTTGGGGGCTGGCGTGGACTGGCAAAGCGGCTTTTCCCGCTATACCTCGAGTCGTGTGCCGGTGGTGGGACGAACCAAGGTGGAGCAGGGCAGTTACGCTCTGGTCAATGTCATGGCTCGTTATCAGATCACGCCGGAGTTGAGCGCCACGGTGCGGTTGAACAACGCCTTCGACAAGACCTATTACACCAATGTGGGTTTCTACGATCAGGCCTGGTGGGGAGAACCGCGCAATGTGACGCTGTCGCTGCGCATGGCTTTGTAGTCCGGTCTCGGGGAACCATGGAACGCGGTTTCCGGCTCTGTTTTTATATGCATAAAATGCATTATTGTGAGCCTGGGAGGCAGCAAATCCGGGGCGCCTGGCGTTTTACACCATACTCTTGACGGCACCCGCCGTGACCCCTTCTTTGGCTGTGGTATGATTCGCCCCCCGGTGGCACCAACATCCTTGATCGTCACCGGGACAGCGACGAGGGTCCGATCCGGACCGATTGTCGGCTTTCCGATCCTCACACGGGGCGGCGATGCGATATGAGTGCTCAGGCGAAAGAACTGGTCCGCTCCCATCTGGCCCATGCCGATGGCGAGCAGGAGATGACCCGGGAACAGCGGGAATTCTACCGCGAGCGGATTAAAGAGAAGTTACAGGCCCGCGACGCGGTGATGGTGGCGCACTATTACACCGATCCGGAGATCCAGGCGCTGGCCGAGGAAAGCGGCGGCTGCGTGGCGGATTCCCTGGAGATGGCCCGCTTCGGCAAGGAGCATCCAGCCAGCACCCTGATCGTGGCCGGCGTGCGGTTCATGGGTGAGACAGCGAAGATTCTCAGCCCGGAAAAGCGGGTGTTCATGCCCACCCTGGAAGCTACCTGCTCTCTGGATATCGGTTGTCCGGAGGATGAGTTCGCCGCCTTCCGCGAACAGCATCCGGACCGTACCGTGGTGGTTTACGCCAATACCTCGGCGGCGGTGAAAGCCCGGGCGGACTGGGTGGTGACGTCGTCCATCGCGGTGGAATTGATCGAGTATCTGGACCAGCGCGGCGAGAAGATTCTATGGGCGCCGGATCAGCACCTGGGCGCCTATGTGCGTGACAAGACCGGTGCCGATGTGCTCTGTTGGGACGGCGCCTGTATCGTCCATGAGGAGTTCAAGGCGCGCGGTGTGGAAGACCTGAAAGCCGCCCATCCCGGCGCCGCCGTGCTGGTGCACCCGGAATCGCCGGCCTCGGTGGTGGCCATCGCCGATGTGGTGGGTTCCACCTCGCAGCTGATCAAGGCGGCCACCGAGATGCCCAACGACACCTTCATCGTCGCCACCGACAAGGGCATCTTCTACAAGATGCAGCAACTGGCGCCGGAGAAGACCTTCATCGAAGCGCCCACCGCCGGCAGTGGCGCCACTTGCCGCAGTTGCGCCCATTGCCCGTGGATGGCGATGAATGGCCTGGAAAATACTCTGGCGGTGCTGCAGGACGAAAACGGTTGCGGGCAGGAAATCTTTGTCGATCCGGACCTGGCCCGGCGTGCCATGGTGCCCCTGGACCGGATGCTGGATTTCGGCAAGAACCTGAAACGCTGATCGAATGGGTGGCGGTTCCGGGGTGGTATCCCGGACCGCCGTCAAAATTCCTCTTCGGAAAGCCGCTCCATTTCCTTGAGACGCGCATTCAAGGCACTGCGCAGGGCGAACTGTCCGCTGGCTTCCTTGAGGGCGAACTGCATTTGTTGTTTGGCCTCGCGGTCCCGGCCACGCAGGAAGGCGTATTCGGCCCGGCCCCGATGGGCGCGCGCCAGTTCCCCGCTGTTGCCCCAGGCGTCCGCCGCCATGGACCACAGTGTGGGATCGTCCGGACGCTGTCGTAACAACGGTTCCAGCACCGGTACCGCTTTTTCCGGTTGCCTGGAATACAGGTAGGCCCGTGCCAGCAGTACCGAGCTGGGGTAGCCCTCCGGGTTGATCTTCTGCACCCATTGGGCCATCTCGATGGCACGGCGATAGTCGCCTTCCGCCAGCGCCACTTCCGCCAGGCCCAGCGGGTACCACAGTTCGGTCCGGTCCTGCTGGCGCAGTTGTTCCAATTGGCGCCGGGCCAAATCATACTTTTTATCGTACAGGGCCGACATGGCGAGGCCGTAGCGGGCCGCTTCCTGCTGTTTGGCGTCACCATTCTTCAGTCGCTTCTGGAAATAAGCTTCGGCGCGTTGGTAATCGTCGAAGAAGGACGCCTGAATACGGGCGCGGACCAGCTCAAAGGCCAGGGAGGTTTCCTGCTTCGGGTGGGGTAGATTGCGGGCGCGGGCGCGGCTGTCCGCCACCCGGCTTTCGGTGACCGGGTGAGTGAGCAGGAACTCCGGTGGATCGCCGGCGAATTGCTGTTGTTCCACCAGCCGTTCGAAAAAACGGGGCATGGCGTTCGGGTCCAGACCCGCCGAGACCAGGGTTTGCATGCCGACCCGGTCCGCCTCGCGCTCGTGGTGGCGGGAGTAGGCCAGTTGGGACTGAATCACGCCTGCCTGAGTGGCGGCCATACCGGCCATGCCGGCTTGCGCGTCACCCGCCACGGCCAAGGCGATGCTGGCCAGCATCGCCGCCAGCATGGCGATGTTGGTGCGCTGGGAATCCACATAGCGGCGGGTAAAATGACGTTGACTGACGTGGGCGATTTCGTGCGCCACCACGCTGGCCACCTCATCCATGGAGCCGGCGTTGAGGAACAGGCCGGCGTTGAGGCCGATGACGCCGCCGGGTACCGCGAAAGCGTTGATGGCCTGGCTGTTGATCACCACGATGGAGAGATTGGGTTCATGCAGATCGCTGAATGAGGCCAATCGATAAACCAGGTTCTCCACATAGTCTTGTACCAGCGGATCGGTCATGATCGGTGTCTTGCCGCGCAGACCTCGCAGCCAACTGCGGCCCAGCCGGTACTCCTGGTCCGTGGACAGCAGCGCCGCCGCCGGGTCACCGAGATCGGGCAGATCCTGGGCGCGGCCGGGTGGCGCGGCGAGCACCACCACCAGACAGAGTATCAGAGCGTGCATGGCACGGATCACAAAGTCACTCCCGATATAAGGATGGCACCCCTTGATGGATGGCACCCGACACAATTCCGAGGATCCGATGATGGTTCATCAGACCCTGGACGCCAGAGGGCTTCAATGCCCCTTGCCGTTACTGAAAACCCGCCAGGCCCTGCGACATCTGACACCGGGGCGGATGTTGCGGGTGCTGGCCTCCGATGCCGGTTCGGCAAGGGACATCCCCGCCTATCTTCGACAGTCACCGCATGATCTGGTTCGCGATGGCGAAACGGCGGGCGAGTACGAGTTTTTGATACGCTGTGGGACCGCCGACGACGGCGCGTAGAAATTGTGTAAGTTACACGCAACCCTCTAATAATCCGATACCCGATTTGATTAAGGAAGGCACTCGATGTTCAAAGTGTTCAAGGGCTGGATGGAACGCTGGTTCGCCGATGAGGAGGCGGTCTATCTGCTGGTGGCCCTGGTCGGGGGGCTGGCGATTATCCTGCTGTTTGGCAATATCCTGGCGCCGGTGCTGGCGGCGCTGGTGCTGGCCTATCTGATGCAGGGATTGGTCAGTGCCCTGGAGCGGCGCGGTTTGCCCTCCTTGTTGTCGGTGACGTTGGTGTTCCTGCTGTTTCTTGGTGGTCTGGTGGCGACCCTGGTGGTGCTGTTGCCGATGGTCTGGCAGCAAACGGTCATGCTGGTGCGGGATCAACTGCCCCATGTGCTCAAGAACAGCGAGCAATGGCTGAGGGCATTGCCCGAGCAATACCCGGAAATGGTGTCCATCGAACAAGTGAACATTCTGGTCAACTCGGCCCAGCGGGAACTGGCCCAGTTCGGGCAGGCGGTGCTGTCCTTGTCATTGTCATCGATTCCCAATCTGCTGGAGATCCTGGTGTTTCTGGTGTTGGTGCCGCTGCTGGTGTTCTTTTTCCTCAAGGATCGGCGGGCGCTGGTGTCCTGGTTGCTCGGTCTGCTGCCTTCCCGCCGCAACGTGCTGGGCCGGGTATGGCGGGAGATGGACGGCCAGATCGCCAATTACGTGCGCGGCAAGGCCATCGAAATTCTGGTGGTGGGGGGGACCAGTTTCGTTGCCTTCCTGCTGCTGGATCTTAATTACGCGCTGCTGCTGGCGGTAATGGTGGGTTTGTCGGTCATCGTCCCCTATGTGGGCGCGACCCTGGTGACCTTGCCGGTGGCGGCGGTGGGCTATGCCCAGTTCGGCTGGAGCGGGGACTTTGCCCTGGTGATGGTGATATACGGGGTCATTCAGTTCCTGGACGGCAATATATTGGTGCCATTACTGTTTTCCGAAGCCGTGAATCTGCATCCGGTGGCAATCATCGTCGCGATTCTGTTCTTCGGCGGGATCTGGGGGCTGTGGGGCGTGTTCTTCGCCATTCCTCTGGCCACTTTGCTGAAAGCGGTGCTCAACGCCTGGCCGCGCGAGGAGAAGGAAAAGCCACAGGAATTACCGGCCGCGGAATGAAGGGGCGCAATCGCGGGTCCGTGGAGCACTGGTGTCCTATGGTTTGGGGGTGACCCGCTTACATGCAACACGCTGGCACGCTTACACGCTTTGAAGATACGCGGTTATCCCGGGCCTGACCCGGGATCTCCTTTCTACGAAGTCATGCGCCCTACAAAAAAGGAGATGCCGGATCAAGTCCGGCATGACGGGATTGCTCTGGATTCATGTGCCCAAGGCCGGCAAGCGGGCCTCGGGTTTGGCGTGCCGGGGGGTGCGTGTAAGCGCGCCAGCGAATTGCGGGACACCAGCGGTCCGAGGAGTGCTCCACGGACCGCGATGTCTTCATGAGCTAAAGCGCTTGGGCCGCTGCCAGCACCTCGTCCACATGGTTCTTCACCTTGACCTTGCGCCATTCCTTGCGCAGTACGCCCTCGGCATCGATCAGGAAGGTGCTGCGCTCGATGCCTTCGAATTCCTTGCCGTACATCTTCTTCAGTTTGATCACATCGAACAACCGGCAGACGGTTTCGTCCTCGTCGCTGATCAGCTCGAACGGAAACGCCTGCTTGGCCTTGAAGTTCTCATGGCGGCGCAGGGAATCCTTGGAGATGCCGAACACTTCACAGCCGGCCTTCTGGAAAGCGGCGTACTGATCGCGGAAGTTCTGGCCCTCGGTGGTGCAACCGGGGGTACTGTCTTTCGGGTAGAAATACAGCACCAGTGTTTTGCCTTTCCAGTCGCCAAGGGTGAAGGTGGTGTCGCTGGTGGCCGGAGCGGAAAAGTCGGGGACCGGCTTGTCCAGTTCTACGGTCATGGGGTGTCCTCTTCGATCGTAAACAGGTTCTTATCGTTTCGGGGTCATGGTGGCGTCCAGGTTGCGGCCTTCGCAGAAATCCAGGAAGGCCTCGCGCAGGCGCGCCACCGAATGTTCGGTGGGGATGCTCAGTGCCAGATGCAGGCGAAACATGGCGGTGCCGGTATGGGGCGCGGCATAGGTGCCGGTGGTCAGGTCGGCGATGTTGATGCCGCGTCCGGAGAAAAATTCGGCGATTTCGTGGACGATGCCCGGGTGGTCCATGGCCACCACCTCGACCTCGTAGGGCAACGCCTGCTGTTCCGCGCCGCTGGTGCGGGTCCGCTTCAGCGTCAGTGCCAGGTCCAGTTTGTTTTCCAGGGTGGTGCGGTCCTGTTCCAGGCGCGCCAGGGCGTCCTCTTCCGCCGCCACCAGCATCAGCACGGCGAACTCGCCGCCCAGCAGGGTCATGCGCGAGTCCAGAATATTGCCGCCGTACTCCAGCACGGTTTTGGACAGGGCATGGACGATGCCCGGCCGGTCGGAGCCAAGGGCGGAAATGACGATCAGTGACTCAGTGGCCATGATGGGATCCTCGCAAGCGTAAAAACTTGCTAACGTCGGTGGGGCGTCGGCAAGCGGGAAGGCAGTAGCTTAACGCTACTGGTCGGGGACCGAAACCTCGCTTCGATGCTCCGGGAATGTTCCGTGAATGCCCCGTGCCGATGCCTTTTCCGGCGAATTGATATTGTTCAGGCCAAGCGCGGAGGGGTACCATACGCGGTTTGGGGAACCACGGTTCCCGATCGTCTGTGCGCTAGGAACAGGCTCTGAATGACGAACCGGCCCTCAACGGGCCAGGGCAGGAGATGACGGCATGATTCGCGGCAGTATTGTGGCGCTGGTCACCCCGATGCGGGAAGACGGCTCAGTGGACTGGGAGCGGTTGCGCAACCTGGTCGACTGGCACGTCGAGCAGGGCACCCACGCCATCGTGGCGGTGGGCACCACTGGTGAATCCGCTACCCTCGGTTTCGAGGAGCACGACAGTGTGATTCGTGAGGTGGTGGCCGTGGCCAATAAACGGATTCCGGTGATTGCCGGTACCGGGGCCAACAATACCGAGGAAGCCATTCGCCTGACCCGTGACGCCAAACGTGACGGCGCCGATGCCTGCCTTCTGGTGACCCCGTACTACAACAAGCCCCCCCAGGAAGGCCTGTATCAGCACTTCCTGGCCGTGGCGCGGGCGGTGGATATTCCCCAGATCCTGTACAACGTCCCCGGGCGCACCTCCTGTGATCTGTTGCCGGAGACGGTGGAGCGCCTGTCCCGGGTGCCCAATATTGTCGGCATCAAGGAAGCCACCGGTAATCTGGAGCGGGCACGGGAGATCCGTGAACGCTGCGGTCCGGATTTCATGGTTTATTCCGGGGACGACGCCACGGCTTGCGAACTGATGCTGGCCGGCGGCGATGGCAATATTTCCGTCACCGCCAATGTGGCGCCGGCGAAGATGGCGCGGCTCTGTGACGCGGCGCTGAGCGGTGATGCCGATGGCGCTCGTGCACTGAACGCGGAACTCGAGCCCCTGAATCGTGATCTGTTTATCGAAGCGAACCCGATTCCGGTGAAATGGGCGCTTTACGAGATGGGGATGATCGACCGGGGAATCCGGTTGCCCCTGGTTCCATTGTCGGAGGCCGCTCAGCCGCGTTTGCGTGAAACGCTGCGTCGTAGCGGGCTCCTGGAGGCATGATGCAGCGTTGGCTTACTGTTGTAGCGCTGGCCACCACGGGTATGGTGGCCGGTTGTGGTTTGATTCCTAACCAAAGTCTGAAGTATCGCGAAGCCGAGGTGGTGGAGCCGATGACGGTTCCGGATGGCTGGGTGTTCATCGGCCAATCCCCGCTTTATGAAGTGCCGGACGCGGATCAGCGGCTGACCGCCGAAGATGGCGAGAGGAGTTTCCAGGCGCCGAAACCGCCGGATCTGGTCGGTGCGGTGCCGGATGCGGAAGACCAGGCGCCGGTGCCGGCGTCCCGGGCCGGTGCCAAGGCGGTGCTGGCGAAGGACGGCACCGGCTATCCGATCATCATGATGCCGGACCGTTACGCGGAAGCCTGGGAAAGCGTGGGGCAGGCGCTGACGCAGACCGACCTGCGCGTCACCGACCGTAACCGTGACCAGGGCGTGTTCTTTCTCACCGTGCCGGAACGTTACCAGTTGCAGCCGGCGGAGGCGCAGCTCAAGCTCAGCCATACCACCAATGGTATCCAGGTGGCTCTGATGAACGCCGAAGGCACCGCGCTGGCGGATAAAGCCGCAAGTCTGGCGGTGTTGGAGGGTCTGTACGGCGAGTTGCAGCGCATCGGCCCGGGCGCCCGGCGCTAGGGCGCCGACGGAAGGCCGTGGTGCGCCTGGCTTCCCTGGGCAGTGGCAGCAAAGGCAACGGCACCCTGGTGTGGGCCGGCGATTGCCTGGTGCTGGTGGATTGCGGTTTCAGTGCCAAGGAAGCCGAGCGCCGCCTGGCCGAGCGAGGTCTGGGCGGTGACGATCTCGGCGCCATTCTGGTCACTCACGAGCATGGCGACCACATTCGTGGCGTGGGCGCTTTGGCCCGTCGCCACCGGATCCCGGTATACAGCACTTTTGGCACCGCCCGGGCGGTGGCCGGCAAGGCAGCGGATCTCCATCGCTGTGACTGGCACGAAGTACGGCCCGGGCGATCCTTCCAGATCGGCGCCCTGGCGGTGATGCCGGTGACCGTGCCACATGATGCCCGTGAACCGTGCCAGTACCGGTTCTCCTGGCGACAGCGGGAGGTGGGCGTGCTCACCGATCTGGGCTCGGTAACCCCTCACGTGCTGCAGGCCTATGCGGAATGCGACGCGCTGGTGCTGGAATGCAACCATGAGCCGGAACTGCTCGCCAATGGCCCTTATCCGCCCTCGCTGAAACGCCGGGTCGGGGGGCAACTGGGACACTTGAGCAATCAGCAGGCGGCGGCACTGCTGGCCCAGTGCAACGTGGATCGCTTGCAGCATCTCGTGTTGTCGCACTTGAGCGAGCAAAATAACACTCCCGATCATGCTCTATGGGAAATTCACCAGGTGATGGAGCAGGGCCGGGAGAGAATTCAGGTGGCCAGCCAGACCGACGGGTTTGACTGGCTGGATGTTTCCTAGCGCAGGATCACGAGGTCAAAGCAGGTACCCCATGGAAAAACGTGACGAACTCTACGCCGGCAAGGCCAAGTCCGTATACACCACCGACGACGCCGACAAGCTGGTGATCGTGTTTCGCAACGACACCTCTGCTTTTGACGGCAAGAAGAAAGAGGCGCTGGATCGTAAAGGCGCGGTGAACAACCAGTTCAACGCCGCCATCATGGAAAAACTCCAGGCCGCCGGTATTCCCACACACTTCGAGAAGCTGCTGTCCAACAACGAATGCGTGGTGAAGAAACTGGACATGATCCCGCTGGAATGCGTGGTGCGTAACATCGCCGCCGGTTCCATCGTCCGCCGCCTGGGCGTGGAGGAGGGCAAGGAACTGAATCCCCCCACCTTCGAGCTGTTTCTCAAGGACGACGCCCTCGGTGATCCGATGATCAACGAATATCACGTTCGCAGCTTCGGCTGGGCCGAACCCGAGCACCTGGAAAAAATGAAGGAACTGACCTTCAAGGTGAACGATGTGCTCAAGCAGCTGTTCCTGGACGCCAACATGCTGCTGGTGGACTACAAGCTGGAGTTTGGTCTGTTCCACGGTGAGGTGGTGCTGGGCGACGAGTTTTCCCCGGACGGTTGCCGCCTGTGGGACAAGGACACTCGCGAGAAAATGGACAAGGACCGCTTCCGTCAGGGGTTGGGCAATGTGGTGGAGGCCTATGAAGAAGTCGGTCACCGCCTTGGTATCACCTTCCAGTACGACTAAGCCTTTGGCCCGCTTGCGGCGCAACGTGCCGGCACGCTAACACGCATTCGCTGGCAAGCCAGCTTCCCACAGCGGCTTCGTGGCCCCTCTGCGGGAAGCGAGCTCGCTCGCCAATACGGCACCCATTCATGTCTCCAACGCCCCGGCTGTTCTCTCTTTCTTGCCCCCTGCCGGGGCCCGCTTGCGGCGCTATATCAGTGCGCTCGGCGTTACGGTTTTGCACAAGGTAACGAAAGTTTCACAATGCGCTGAAGCTGCCGAGCGCAAGTCGTTGTTTTTTCTTGGTTCGATATTTAAGTTGTTGATTTTAAAAGAATTTAATTTTATGGATACTTTTTCGTCATTCTGTCGAAATGTCAGGGTAAATGGGGCCTGGCGACAGTTGATGACAGTCTGTGCACAGTGTTATCCACAGATTCTGTGAGTAACTCGCCGGTGGATAAACCCTGATCAATGTCAGCCGCCATGCAGTCCCAGCGCATTCATGAATAAACGCATCAGACCGGCGGCGGAACCGAGTGCCAGCACACTGGCGCTCCAGATCAGTGCCATCCATCCCAACCGTTTGCCCCAGGAGGGTGGCGGGGTGGCTTTGGCTGTTTGAGAGTGTTCCAGCTGTCGGGTTGTCATCAGTGGTACCCGTCCTCAGGCCGGACTTTGCCACGGAACACGTAGTAAGCCAGGGCTGTGTACATCAGGATGAAGGGGATAATGAACAGCGCACCCACCAGAGTGAAACCGAGGCTTTGTGGTGGCGCGGCCGCTTCCCACAGCGTCACGTCCGGTGGCAGGATGTGGGGCCAGCCACTGACCGCCAGGCCGCTGTAGCCGAGAAAGATCAATACCAGGGTGTAGAGGAACGGCGAAACCTGCGCGCCCTGTTTCAGCCCTTTGAGCATGAGCGTGGCGCATAACACCACCAGCAACGGGATTGGCGAGAACCAGAACACGTTTGGGAAGCTGAACCAGCGTTCGGCGATGTGCGGGTGCGCGATCGGTGTCCACACGCTGATGATGGCGATCAGGGCCAGCATCACCCAGGTCAGCGGATGAGTCAGACGGCGCATGCGGCTCTGTAGCCGGCCCTCTGTTTTCATGATCAGCCAGGTGCTGCCCAGCAGGGCATAGGCGAATACCAGACCCACCCCGGTGAACAACGGGAAGGGCGCGAACCAGTCGAAGGCGCCGCCGGTATGGACCCCGTTTTCCACCGGCAGCCCGTTGATGAAGGCACCCAGTACCACTCCCTGAAAGAAAGTGGCGGTCAGCGAGCCGCCGATGAACGCCTTGTCCCAGACCGGCCGCTCGCTCTCCCGGGCCTTGAAGCGGAACTCAAAGGCGATGCCCCGGAAAATCAGCCCCAGCAGCATGAAAATCAACGGCAGGTAGAGCGCGGTGAGGACCACCGAATAGACCATCGGAAAGGCGGCGAACAGACCCGCTCCGCCCAGTACCAGCCAGGTCTCGTTACCGTCCCAGACTGGTGCCACCGTGTTCATGGCGACGTCGCGGTCGTGTTTGTCCGGCAGGAACGGATAGAGGATGCCGATACCAAGATCGAAGCCGTCCATGATCACATACATCATCACCCCGAAGCCGATGATCAGCGCCCATAGCAAAGGAAGATCGATACCCATGGTTCAGCTCCTGGTGTGTGGTTGGGGATGCCCGGCATCGTCCTCGTCGTCCTCCACGGCGGACAGCGGGCGCATCGGCTGGCGATATTGACCGGGGCCGCCATGGGCTTCCCGTTCTCCTTCGCTGATCACCGGCCCCTTGCGCACCAATCGCAGCACGTAGGCGATACCGGCGCCGAACACGAACAGATAGACCACCACGAACAGCGACAAGGACAGCGCCAGTTGCCCTGGTGGATGGGGCGATACCGCGTCGGCGGTGCGGAGCAACCCGTACACTACCCAGGGCTGGCGGCCCACTTCGGTGGTATACCACCCGGCCAGAATGGCGATCAGACCGGCGGGGCCCATTACCAGCGCGAAGCGCAGCAGCCAGGGGTGGTCATGGAGGCGCCCGCGCCAGCGCTGCCACAGGGCGTAGCCCCCAAGCGCGATCATCAGCAACCCGAGGCCGACCATTACCCGGAACGACCAGAACACCAGCGGCACGTTGGGGCGGTCCTCCGCGGGAAAATCCTTCAAGCCGGCGATGGTGCCGTCCCAGCTGTGTGTCAGGATGAGGCTGGCCAGTCGCGGAATCTCCACGGCGAAGCGGGTGGTTTCCGCTTCCATGTCCGGCCAGCCGAATAGAATCATCGGTACCCCTTCCGCGGCGTTGTGTTCGTCTCCGCCCCAATGACCCTCCATGGCGGCCACCTTGGCCGGTTGATGTTCCAGCGTGTTCAATCCATGGGCATCGCCGATCAGCGCCTGGATCGGTGCCACCACGATCAGCATCCACATGGCCATGGAGAACATTTTTTTCACCGCCGGATTGTCGCGCCGACGCAGCAGGTGCCAGGCGGCGGACGCGCCGACGAACAGGGCCGTGGCGAGGAAGGCGGCCACGCTCATGTGCAGCAGACGGTAGGGGAAGGAGGGATTGAAGATGACCTCGAACCAGTTCACCGGCACCACCACGCCGTCGATGATCTCGTGCCCCTGGGGCGTTTGCATCCAGCTGTTGGAAGCCAGGATCCAGAACGTGGAAATCAGAGTGCCGATGGCCACCACCACGGTGGAAAAGAAATGCAGACCGGGGCCCACCCGGTTCCAGCCGAACAGCATGATGCCGAGGAAACCCGCCTCCAGGAAGAACGCGGTCAGCACTTCATAGGTCAGAAGCGGGCCGGTAATGCTGCCGGCGAACTCGGAAAAGAAGCTCCAATTGGTACCGAACTGGTAAGCCATGACCAGACCGGAGACCACGCCCATGCCGAAATTGACGGCGAATATCTTGCTCCAGAAATGGTAAAGATCACGGTAGACGGTGTTCTTTCGATACAGCCAAAGCCCTTCGAGTACCGCCAGGTAGCTGGCCAGGCCGATGGTGATGGCGGGAAAAATAATATGAAACGAGATGGTGAAGGCAAACTGCAGACGGGCAAGGTCCAGCGCCAGGGCGTCAGACATGAGCGTACTCCTTCCGGCGGCAATGGGGTTGCTACCCCGGCCCAACGGGCAAAGGATCGGGTGCGTCGCCGCCCCCGTTCAAAAGTCCTCTAAAGGCTAGCAAGAAGGGTGGGTGCCGGAACCTGGGCAGAGTGTCCTTGGGCATTGTGTCCTTGGACCGAATGTCCTGGGGGAGGTAGGGAATCGCGGCTCGTGAGCTACTGCTGTTCCGCAACGCGCCTTAGCTCGCTTGAGCAGCCTTGCAGAGCCGTATTCGCTGCCAGGCAGCTTCCCACGGAAGAAGCTACAGAGCCGCTGTGGGAAGCTGCCTTGGCAGCGAACCGGAGTGCCAGCGTGTTGCGTGTAAGCAGACTGTTCCACAATTGTGGGACAGCAGTAGCTCAGCAGCCGCGATTCTTTGCAAGTCGGCCTATCGCCGCAGCATCGGCAGAGGCCGCCAGGGCTCGGTGGCCATCTGGCGCAGGAACAGCGTCAGCAACCGGCGATGAAAGCCGGCGTTGGGGAAACGGCACAGCACCGCGCGCAGAGCCGGGCGCGGTACGGTAAAGCGCAGCAGTCCCCGGGACAGATCGATCCAGTCGGCGCGGCGGAATGCCTCCACCAGCGGCGTTTTGCCGGGTTCGCAGGCACTGAGTTTATGGTGATCCAGGATCATGTCCTGAACCTCCGCGCTCCAGGCTCCGCGACCGGTCTCGTGAAGATAGTGGCAGGCCAGGCGGGCGGAAGGCTGCAGATAATTGAAGGTGCCGGCCAACCAGATGCCGGCGTCGTGGAAGAAGGCGGCGACCTGCAGTTTCTCCAGGGTGTCGTCCGTCAAGGGTTGCTGCAGTGCCACCAGGTTGACCAGGCGATAGACATGGTTGCGGTAGGCGGTCTGGTCACGGCCAAAGCGCCCCGCATACTGGTCGAACAAGGCATCCACCAGCGGTAATTCAGTAATCAGAGCCTGATGCATCGACACGGTGTCCACGGACCCGTCCTCCTATAGTGTCCCTGTCTGCTCGGGAACCTGCCCTTGAGCTAACCAGACCTGGATGAGCTTGTCACCGGGTGGAATGCTGATAATTGCAAACCGTTACGTAAACCAGGCGCTGTGTTGCTTGAACTCCTGTTGTATAGTCCGACAATGCTTCCAAATTGTTAAACAATGCGACGATCGTGACTTTTAAAGCCAACCAAAGCCTTGCCGAGCAGATCGCAGGACACCTGGCCGGCCAGATTATCCGTGGGGAAATGCTGGCTGGGGACCGGATCCAGGAGCTGCGTGTCGCCGGCGAATTGGAAGTGAGCCGGGGGTCGGTGCGCGAGGCGCTGCTGATCCTGGAGCGCCGGCATTTGATTGAAATCCTGCCGCGGCGGGGCGCGGTGGTGCGGGAACTGACGGAAGTCGGGGTGCAGGGACTGTACGAACTGGTGCAGGTGCTGCTCGGGCTGGTGATTCGCAAGGCCATCAAGTCCCTGCGCGAGGAAGACCTGGATCCGTTTATCGAACTGATTCACGAGCTGCAACTGGCCGCCGGCGAGCGTAACGTCGAGCGTTTTTTCACCCTGTGCTTCCGTTTCCTGGAGCAAGCCTATCCATTCGCCCGCAATAGCTATGTGGAATCGGTGCTGGGTAACCTGCAGCCGGCGTTGCAGCGTACCTGGTTCATGGCCTTGCACCTGGACCACGACGAGATGAAGGAATGCCTGTCCTTCTTCAAGGCGCTGGTGGAGACCATCTTTCGCCGTGATGTGCGCTCCGCGCTGGAAATCATCCGCGAGTTCGCCGAGCACCAGAGCGCACTGGTGCAGGATTCCATCACCCGCGCCCGCCAGATCGAGGCCGCCTGGAGCGCCCGCCGCCGCTGAGCGTCGCCGGTCGGTCCTCTATAGCAACCAGGCGGTGAACAGGCCGGCGCCCAGGGACACCGACATCGGGACCAGCACCGAACGGCCCAGGACATGGTCGCCGATGGTCAGGGCCATGCCGGTTTTCATCAGATTATTCACCACCGTCGCCAGCACAATGGCGAGCACGGCGGTATCGGTGGTCAGCCCCTGGCGGGACAACCGGGTCAGGGACAGGGTGATGGCGTCGACGTCGGTGATGCCGGACGTGGCGGCGAGCAGATAGATACCGGCATCCCCCAGCCACTCCTGAAGCAGGGCGCCGAGCGCCATGATGATCAGCAGCAGCAAACCGAAAAACAGGGCCGATTTCAGGTCCAGCGGGTTTTGCTTCAGCGCCGGCTGTTCAACGTTGGTTTCAGCGCGATGGCGCAACCAGATGATCAGGGCCGGCAGATAAAGCAGCCCGGCCATTACCAGTACCGGCGGCGCCAGAGCCGGCAGCAGTTGCCGATTGATCAGCAGACAGTAGATCAGGATGCGCGGAAACA
Source organism: Alcanivorax xiamenensis (assembly GCF_009846745.1). NCBI lineage: Bacteria > Pseudomonadati > Pseudomonadota > Gammaproteobacteria > Oceanospirillales > Alcanivoracaceae > Alcanivorax > Alcanivorax xiamenensis. The sequence goes on from NZ_AQPF01000023.1 coordinate 54,622, forward strand.
TGGTGCCGCAGGCCAGCAGGATGCCCGCCGCCAGGAGCGGGGACAGCACCGGTGACCTCCGGGACAGGCGGGCGAAATGCAGGGTCAGCGCGGTGGAGGAACTGAGGCCGGCAAAGACACTGGTGAACAGCAGGCCGCGTTCGGTTCCTCCCACCCGCACCGCGAAGTAGCCGACAAAAGAGATCGAGGCGATCAACACCACCATCCACCAGATCTCGTAGGGATTGATCATCCCGCCCGGGCCGTAGCCCTGATTGGGCAGTAGCGGCAGGACCACCACCGAGATCAGCAACAGCTTGAGACCGGCATCCAGTTCCTGCTCTTGCAGTTTGCGCAGTAAATCGTGCGCCTCCCGCTTGTTGTCCAGCACGATGGTGGTGATCACCGCCACGGCGGCGGCGATCTCCGGAGGTTGCAGCATGGCCAGGGCTCCCACGGTGAAGGTCAGCAGCAACCCGATCAGTCCGGTGATGCTGTAATCGCTGACGCGATAGGCGCGTATTCCGAACGCGAAAGCCCCGCCCAGCGCCACGGTGGCGAAGCCCACCGCCAGAACCAGACCCGCGGCGTGGTCGGAGAGGGCCGCGCAGACCCCGCCCAGCAGGCCGACCAGGGCATGGGTGCGCACGCCCGCGACCCGTTGCCCCGGCGCTTGATCGCGATCCCGCCAGCCTCTTTGAATACCCACCAGCAGGCCGAGAAGCAGAGCCAGTCCCAGCTTGATCAACATGGTATCTATCCAGGCAGGGTCGCTCATGGTGTCGGGTTCCGGTGTTGGCGAGCAGTGGATCGTCCCGGCCAGACCTTCTTGGTGGGGGCGGATTTGCCGGGAATGCCCATCAAGGATGTCCCGCCAGTATAGGGGCAAGGTGGCCGGGGCCGGGATGGCGAACGACCTGATTACCCGGTCCGGTCAAGAAAGCCGTCGCCAGGGCTTGCCAGGGGGCTCGCGTATCCCTAAAATTGCGCCCCTCTGCAGGCACGTAGCTCAGTTGGTTAGAGCACCACCTTGACATGGTGGGGGTCGGTGGTTCGAATCCACTCGTGCCTACCAAATATTCCCGTTTTGAGATTCGATGTCCGGCGTCGGGGTTGTCCGGGTGTCGTTGCGTGGCATACAATGCCCCGCTACCCGTCAAAGCGGGCGAGGTTCGCCTCATTTCGATTCACTAAGTGGAGGTTCGCGACATTAAGCGTGGAGGCAAGGGACGCGAGCAGCGTGCCAACATCAATCAGCAAATCCAGGCCAGCGAAGTACGGCTGATCGACGACAATGGTGAGCAGCTTGGCATCGTTTCCTTGACGGAAGCGCTGCAGAAAGCCACTGAAAAAGAACTGGATCTGGTGGAAATCTCCCCTGGTGCGGAACCGCCCGTATGCCGTTTGATGGATTACGGCAAGCATCTGTTTGAGCAAAAACAGAAGGCCAAGGAGTCTCGCAAGAAGCAACGCCAGACTCAGGTCAAGGAAATCAAATTCCGGCCTGGCACGGATTCCGGCGACTACGAGGTGAAGCTGCGTAACCTGAAGCGCTTCCTCGAGGCTGGAGACAAGGCCAAGGTCACTGTCCGTTTCCGAGGTCGGGAAATGGCGCACCAGGAGCTCGGTCGTGAGCTGCTGGCACGGATTGAAGAGGATTTGGCGGAATACGGTTCCGTCGAGCAACGCCCGAACATGGAAGGGCGCCAGATGATCATGGTGCTCGGCCCGGGCAAAAAGAAGAAGTGATCCGGATTCGGGTTGCTTAAGGTAATCAAGCACTCAGCAACGAGAAGGTAACCATGCCTAAAATCAAGACAAACCGCGGGGCTGCAAAGCGTTTCAAGAAAACCGCCTCCGGTTTCAAGCGCAAGCAGGCATTCAAAAACCACATTCTGACGAAGAAGTCTTCCAAGCGGATTCGTCAGCTGCGTCCGAAGCAGGAAGTCCACGAAAGTGATGTGGCCCTGGTTAAACGCATGATGCCCTATAGCTGAGCCAACAGCTCAGTATCGCAACTGGTTTTTGGAGATCTGAACAATGGCTCGAGTTAAACGTGGTGTGCAGGCCCGTCGCCGGCACAAGAAAATCCTTAAGCAAGCCAAAGGCTACTATGGCGCGCGCAGCCGTGTGTTCCGCGTAGCGGTACAGGCGGTGACCAAAGCGGGCCAGTACGCTTACCGTGACCGTAAGGTTCGCAAGCGTCAGTTCCGTCGTCTGTGGATCGTGCGTATCAACGCCGCCGCCCGTGTCAACGGCCTGTCCTACAGCCGCTTGATCGACGGCCTGAAAAAGGCGTCCATCGACATCGACCGTAAAGTGCTGGCCGATCTGGCCGTGCGGGATCTGGGTGCGTTTGGCGCTTTGGCTGAGAAAGCCAAAGCGAGCCTCGCCGCCTGAGCACCTGTGACGTTACTCTTGTAATCAGAAGCGTAACGACAAGGCACTCTCGACGGGGGAAGAGCTCGCGCTCTTCCCCCGTTTTTGTTTGCGCGGCCGCCGGGTCGCGCCGGGATCGACCCGCGGGCCAGGGGCGTGGCGGGGGAAATCAGCAACCACTGATGGATATGGCTTTATGATGGAGAACCTGGAAACCCTGGTCAGCGAAGCGTTGGCTCAGGTGGCCGAGGCCGGCGACGCCCGCGCTCTGGACGAGGTGCGGGTCCGCTATCTGGGCAAGAAAGGGGAAATCAGTGCTCTGCTCAAGAGTCTGGGCGGTTTGGGACCGGAAGAACGTCCCAAGGCCGGAGCCCTGATCAACGAGGGTAAGCAGCGGGTCCAGGACGCCATCGAAGAGCGCAAGGCTCTGCTGCAGGAGCAGGTACTCAACGCCCGTCTCGCCGAGGAAGCGCTGGACGTGACCTTGCCTGGCCGTGGCGAAATGCCCGGTGCCCTGCATCCGGTGACGCGTATGCGCCGGCGCATGGAAGATTTCTTCCTGCGGCTTGGTTTCGACATCGCCGAGGGCCCGGAAGTGGAGGACGACTACCACAACTTCGAGGCGCTCAATATTCCCGACCATCACCCCGCACGGGCCATGCACGACACCTTTTACTTCGGTGACGGACGTCTGCTGCGTACCCATACCTCGCCGGTGCAAGTACGGGTGATGAAGGCAGGCAAACCGCCGTTCCGGATCATTGCCCCAGGCCGTGTTTACCGGTGCGACTCCGATCTGACCCATACCCCCATGTTCCACCAGGTGGAAGGGTTGTTGGTGGACGAGGGTATTACCTTCGCCGACCTCAAGGGCACGGTGGCGGAGTTCCTCAAATTCGTGTTTGAAGTGGATGATCTGCCGGTGCGCTTCCGCCCCAGCTACTTCCCCTTCACCGAGCCCAGCGCCGAAGTGGACGTGGGCTGCGTGAGCTGTGGTGGTAAAGGCTGTCGGGTATGCTCTCACAGCGGCTGGTTGGAGATCATGGGCTGCGGCATGGTGCACCCGAAAGTGCTGGAGCACGGCGGCGTGGATCCCGAGCGCTACACCGGCTTCGCCTTTGGCATGGGGATCGAACGCCTGGCCATGTTGCGCTATGGCGTCAACGATCTGCGTCTGTTTTTCGAAAACGATGTGCGCGTGCTCTCGCAATTCGCCTGAGCGCGCCACCACCGGATACCGCAGCGTAGGCCGAGTGGTCGCGAACCGAATTTAAGGAACACCGAGAATGCGTTTCAACGAAGCCTGGTTACGGGAATGGGCTAATCCCGACATCGATACCGACACGCTGGTGCACCAATTGACCATGGCGGGTCTGGAAGTGGACGCCGTGGAGCCGGTGGTGCCGGCCTTTAGCGGTGTGGTGGTGGGCAGAATCAAAAGCTGCCAGCCGCATCCGGACGCCGACAAGCTGCGCTTGTGCGAAGTGGACGATGGCACGGAGGTGTTTCCGGTGGTGTGCGGCGCGCCCAATGCCCGCGAAGGCCTGAAGGCACCGTTCGCCCGCATCGGCGCGGTATTGCCCGGCGACTTCAAGATCAAGAAAGCCAAGCTGCGTGGTCAGCCTTCCGAGGGCATGCTTTGCGGTGCATCCGAACTGGGCATGGAAGATCTCATCGATGGCCTGCTGGAATTGCCGGAAGACGCGCCGGTGGGCACCGATATCCGTGACTATCTCGGGCTCAATGACACCATCATCGAGGTGGACCTGACCCCCAACCGGGCGGACTGTCTGAGTCTGCGCGGCGTGGCGCGGGAAGTGGGCGTGCTTAACCGGGTGCCGCTGAACGAACCGGTTATCGAGTCGGTGGCGCCCGGGATCGACGACGTTTTTCCGGTGATCGTGGAAGATACCGAAGCCTGTCCCCGCTACCTGGGCCGGGTGATCCGGGACGTCAACGTCGCCGCGACGACGCCGTTGTGGATGGTGGAGCGGTTGCGCCGGGCCGGTCTGCGCTCCATCGATCCGGTGGTGGACGTGACCAACTACGTCCTGCTGGAACTGGGGCAGCCGCTGCACGCGTTTGATCTTAACCGTCTTAGCGACGGCATCCGTGTACGCCGGGCACAGGCCGGTGAGCAATTGGAAACCCTGGACGAACAAACCCTGGACCTGCGTGACGACACCCTGGTGATCGCCGATGGGCAAGGGCCGCTGGCGTTGGCCGGTATCATGGGGGGGCGCCCCAGCGCGGTATCCGCCGACACCCGGGACCTGTTCCTGGAATGCGCTTTCTTCAGTCCGCTGGCCGTTGTTGGCAAGGCCCGCTCCTACGGCCTCCACACGGACTCTTCCCACCGCTTCGAACGCGGCGTGGATCCGGCGTTGCAAGCCCTCGCCATCGAGCGCGCCACGGCTTTGATCCTCGACATCGCCGGTGGCCGCCCCGGCCCGGTGAGCGGTAGTGAAGACACGGCGTCCTTGCCGGCACCCGCTGCCATCGAACTGCGTGCCGACCACGCCACCCGGTTGCTGGGCAGTGCTCTACAGCACGATGAGATTGTCGATATCCTGCGGCGGCTCGGCATGGAAGTGAACGAGCAGGGGGAAGGGCACTGGCAAATCACCGCGCCGAGCTGGCGTTTCGATATGGCCATCGAGCAGGACCTGATCGAGGAACTGGCGCGGATTCACGGCTACGACCGTTTGCCCAACCGGGTACCGGCGGGTACGCCCGCGGGCAACACGCAGTACGAACACAAGGTACCGCTGCGCCGGCTGTCCGATGCGCTGCGTGACCGTGGTTACATGGAAGCGATCACCTACAGTTTCGTGGCACCGGAAATTCTGGCCAAGGTGGATCCGGATCACCAGCCCCTGGCGTTGCTGAATCCGATTTCAGCCGATCTGGGCGTGATGCGCACCACTCTGATGGCGGGCCTGCTGACCACTGCCCAGCGTAACCTGAACCGGCAGATCGATCGTCTGCGCCTGTTCGAAACCGGTTTGCGTTTCGTCCCTGGCGAGCGGGAGCTTGCGCAGCAACCGATGGTGGCGGGACTGCTCTACGGCAGCGCGGCACCGGCCCATTGGCAGAACAAGCCGCGGGCAGTGGATTTCTATGACCTGAAAGGGGATGTGGAATCCCTGCTGGCGTTGTCTGGCGCCGAGGACTATCGCTTTGTCGCCGCCACGCACCCGGCGTTGCATCCGGGGCAGTGCGCGCGGCTGGAGCGGGAGGGCGAGACCGTCGGCTATCTGGGGCGCATTCATCCGCGTTTGGCCGGTCAACTGGATCTGCCCACCGACCTTTATCTGTTCGAACTGATTCTGGAGCCGCTGGTGACCGGGCATTTGCCACGGTTCCAGCCGGTGTCGGAATTCCCGCGTGTACAACGGGACCTGGCCTTCGTGGTCGCCAGCGAAGTGGCGGCCGGTGACATGATGGCACTGGTGCGGGAGACCTGCGACGAACGCCTGCGTGACGTGCAGGTATTCGACGTCTACCAGGGCGAACATATTGACAGCGGTTACAAAAGCCTGGCCATGACCTTGACCTTCCAGGACGCTTCCAGCACTCTTAGGGACGATCAGGTCAATGCCCTGGTCGAAGCGGTAGTATCCCAGTTAAAACAACGATTTAACGCCAATCTCAGGGTCTAAACCGAGGCAGATATGAGCGCGCTGACCAAGGCCGGCATGGCGGAGCGACTGCACGAAGAATTGGGACTGAATAAACGGGAAGCCAAGGAATTGGTGGAGATGTTTTTCCAGGAGTTGCGTGAAGCGCTGGAGAACAATCGCCCGGTGAAACTGTCCGGCTTCGGCAACTTCGAACTGCGTGATAAAAGTGAACGGCCCGGTCGTAATCCCAAGACCGGTGAGGAAATCCCCATTACCGCACGGCGGGTGGTGACCTTCCGGCCCGGTCAGAAACTCAAGCAGCGTGTGGAAGATTACCATGCTGGAACCCAGTAATAACGACGAGCTTCCCGCCATCCCCGGCAAACGCTACTTCACCATCGGTGAGGTCAGCGAGTTGTGCGATGTGAAGCCGCATGTGCTGCGTTACTGGGAGCAGGAGTTTCCGCAACTGAAACCGGTGAAGCGGCGCGGCAACCGCCGCTATTACCAGCGCCAGGACGTGCTCACCATCCGTCAGATCCGCAGCTTGCTGTACGAGCAGGGCTTCACTATTGGCGGTGCCCGTCAGCAGCTCTCCGGCGACGCCAACTCCGAAAGCGCCACTCGCTACCATCAGCTGATCCGGCAAATGAGGGTGGAGCTGGAGGAAGTGCTGGACGCGCTGAAGGCCTGAGCGGGGGCTGGCCAAATCCCACCCAACCAACGCCGGGCAGCGGTTTTTCGGGTTCCATCCGCGTCACGAATCCGTTATGATTCCCGCCGCTTCGACGCAGAGCCCTCTCTGCCGAGCAAGCAACCACTCTCGGGGCGTAGCGCAGTCTGGTAGCGCACTTGCATGGGGTGCAAGGGGTCGGAGGTTCGAATCCTCCCGTCCCGACCAAACG